>DQVH01000163.1 GCA_015661855.1 Desulfurococcales archaeon | reverse complement strand
TTTACTCTTTTATGTATGGTGTTGCTATTGCTTTTGGGAATCTTCTTTTCCCTATGAATATTGCTACTATTGTTAGTGTTGTTATGTATGGTATTGTGTGTACTAGGTGGTATGGTACTACCTCTTTTACTCCTGGTGTTACCGATATTGAGTATGATAGTCCCTCTGCAAATCCGAATATGAATGCGAATACTAGTGATAGTAGTGGTTCTAGTCCCGACGATACTACACATGCTAGTGCTATGAATCCTCTACCTGCACTTATCTCTTTAACTATTCCACCAAACCATGCTAACGACATGAATGCACCGCCTAGACCTGTTAGTGCTCCACCCAGTATTGCTGTTGCTAGTCTTACACGGTCTACTCTTACACCTGCAACATCTAGTGCTACTGGTGATTCACCTGCAGCCTTAACTACTAGCCCTATGGGTGTCCTGTGTAGTATTATGTGTGATACTACTGCTATAGCTATTGCAGCTAAAGTTATACCACTAATTCTAATCTCTGGTGTGCTTATTAGTGGTGGAACGGTAACCTCCTCTGGTGGGATATGTATTCCTGGGAAAGCCCATATAGTGAATAGTAGGTACTGGATAAAACCGTATGCGAAAATGTTTATCCCTATACCAACTATTATCTGGTCTGCTCTACAGTATACACTTAGTAGTCCAAAGATTAAACCTATAACACCACCGATAAATATTCCAAAGAGTAAACCTATAACTCCAGGTGATAACGCTTTAACTATTGGACTCCACAGAGGTGTCTCAGCTAGCTCTAGTGCTAATTCTGCACCGTAAACTCCAGCTAGTGCTGTTATTAGGAATATACCCTCCAAGCCTATATTCACTAAGCCAGCCTTCTGATTAATACTCTCACCTATAGCTGCTAGTGCTAGTGGTGTCATTGCTAGTAGTCCTGCCTCGATAAGTCCTAGAGGGCTTAACCCTACTCTCGATAGAATGTATAGTAGTACTGCGAACCCTATAGTTGCTAGAATTGGCCCCCTATAGGCTAGGGTTATCCTTAGTAGATACTTTGAAGTGTTAACTCTACTCGGCAAGGTCTAGGTCACCCTCCACCTCCTAAGCTTCCTCATAAGATGTATTCTTATTAGAGTTACTGCCTCTGGTACTGCTAGAGCTATAATTATTAGCCCACTGATAGCTCTTACGAATTCAGCGTATACTCCAGCCTCATACTGCATAAGTCTACCACCATTCTGTAGTGCACCATAGAATATTGATGCTAGTATTACACCTATAGGGTTATTTCTACCTATAAGTGCTACACCTATACCCTCAAACCCTAATCCAGCAACATTACCTAGTGTAGCGTATAGTGCCCATGTTGGTGGTCTACCTATTATCTGTAGGCCTCCAGCTAGTCCTGCAGCTAACCCTCCTATAATGAAGCTTGCTAATACCACTCTCCAAACTTTAACTCCAGCATAGTGTGCTGCACTTGGGTTTGCACCGTAGAGTCTTAACTCAAACCCTAACCTCGTTAATGTTAGGAATAGGAATACCACTATACAGAATAGTATAGACACGTATATTGCTGCTGTTAAACTAGCACCCCTAACGAGTACTGGTAGTCTAGCTGACTCATAGACTGTTATGGTCCTCTCAGGCTTGTTAGGGTCTACTACAACGTATTTTGCTAGGTACATTACGAACCAGTATGCCATCCAGTTAAACATTATAGTCGATATTACCTCGTGAACACCCCTATAAACCTTTAGTAGTGCTGGACCAATAGACCATAATAGTCCGAAGAGCATAGCTCCAAACATAGCTACTACAGTGTGTACTCCGGGTGGTAGCTTTAATAGTCCACCGAAAATTACTGCACCAATAGCACCCATATACATTTGCCCTTCAGCACCTATATTGAATAGTCCAGCTTTAACACCTATAGCAAACGTTATACCAGTTAACATTAATGGTACTGCGAATGCTAGTGTTTCAGCAAACTGCTCTACAGTACCAAAAGATCCAGTAAACAACGCCATATACGCTCTAACCGGGTCATAACCGTAAATCAGCATCAACCCCGCTCCAACACCTAAACCCACAATCAACGCTAAAGCTGAGAAACCAGCATCCCTCAATCCAGCAATCACTCTCTCCTTCACAAAAGGCCACCTCCCTAGCCAGCAGAGTTAACTTAAGTAATGAGAGTATATACTGTAAGAAATAGAAATACCGTATACATATATGTATTTCTGTCCATAGCGCCTCCATGGGGTAATGTTAAACCTCTATTGTATTCTCCTTCCTCCGGGACGCTAGGTTTTAAATTGTGTGTACACTATAGTTATGTTAGTGATCTTAATGGTTGAGAGGAAAACACCTATTGTTGAAATGAGGGATATCGTTAAAATATACCCTGACGGTACTGTAGCTTTACGTGGTGTAAGTATATCCCTATATGAGGGTGAAATTGTAGGTCTTCTCGGAGAGAATGGTGCAGGTAAAACTACATTAATGAAGATACTCTCGGGGTTTATACAGCCAACTGATGGAGAAATATACTATAGGGGTAGGAGGGTTAAGTTTAAGAGTACATCTGATGCTCTAGCGTTAGGTATTGGTATGGTTCACCAGCACTTCACACTAGTACCGATATTTACACCTTTAGAGAACATCATATTAGGGTTGAGGGAGGTTAAAGGGGTTAAGCTTAGAACACTATCAAACTATGATACTGGGGATTTAAGGAGAGCTTTAGAGAAGTTTATGGAGGAAACTGGACTCAAAGTACCACTAGATGTACCAGTAGAGTATCTACCCTTAGGTTTAAGACAGAGAACTGAAATACTAAAGGTACTAGTTAGAGGTGTAAACGTACTAATACTTGATGAGCCAACAACATTCCTAACCCCAATGGAGGTTGAAGAGTTATTCAAGATCATGGTTAAACTTAAGAAGATGGGTAAAACAGTAGTATTCATAACACACAAGATTAGAGAGGCTCTAGCAATAACAGATAGAATTATAGTTTTAAGGAGGGGTAAGGTCGTAGGGGAAGTGGAGACAGCTAAAGCTACACCAGAGAAGCTAGCTGTAATGATGGTTGGTAAGGAGATGGAGTTAGATGTTGTAATGCGTGGTAGAAAGCCTCCAGGTAGAAAGCCAGTACTAGTAGTTAAAGACCTATGGGTTAAAAACGATCTAGGAGTAATGGATGTTAAGGGTATATCGTTTGAAGTATATCCAGGTGAAATATTCGGTATAGCAGGTGTTGAAGGTAATGGTCAAGATAGTCTTGTAGA
>DQVH01000135.1 GCA_015661855.1 Desulfurococcales archaeon | reverse complement strand
TTGTAGACTATAGTGAATACGTTGAAGAGAAGGTTATAGTTAATAGTGATGGAGCTTACATTTCAAGTTTAACTCCAAGAATAAAACTCGAATACAACATAGTACTACATCACCCACAGAAAGGTGTAATACAGAGATATAACATGCTTGGTGCAAGTGGTGGTCTAGAGTGGCTAGATAAGTGGGGCATACCCGATACACTAACTAGTGAAACTAAGAGTGTAGAGAGGGTTCTAGTTAGAGGTGTAGAGCCACCTAAGGATCGAGTAGATGTAATTTTAGGGCCTGAACTAGTAGGACTTATAGTTCATGAGTCTTGTGGACACCCAAGTGAAGCTGATAGAATACTTGGTAGAGAGGCTGCTCAAGCAGGTAAGAGCTTTATAAAGCCGGATATGATAGGGTTGAGGATAGGAAGTAAGTATGCAACAGTAGTAGATGACCCAACAATACCTGGTAGTTTCGGATTCTACCTATACGATGATGAGGGTGTACCTGCTAGAGCAAGATACCTCTACAAAGAGGGATATATAAATGAGTTTCTACATAACAGGTGGACTGCTAGAATACTCAATACACAATCGAATGCTTCAGCTAGAGCTATGGACTACAATAGTGAACCAATAGTTAGAATGGCTAATACCTATCTAAAACCAGGAGACTACACATTCGATGAGTTACTAGAGGATGTAAAGCTAGGTGTATACATAAAGAGCTATATGGAGTGGAATATTGATGATACACGTTGGAGTCAGAGATATGTTGGTTTAGAATCATACATTATAAGGAATGGTGAAATATGTGAGCCAGTACGTAACCCCGTTCTAGAGATAACTACTAAATCCTTCTACTCAAACATAGATGCTGCTGATAGGAATCTAGAGTTTACTGCTGGATTGTGCGGTAAAGGTGAGCCATCACAAGCAGTACCAGTATGGCTTGGAGGGCCAAATGTTAGATTGAAAAACATACAGTTAAAGGTGATACCTACATGAGGGATATACTCACACCTATAGCTGAAAAGGTTATGAACACCGCTATTAAGGAGGGTTTTGATGAAGCTGCAGTACTAGTTGTAGGAAGTAATGAGGTTATGGTTAAAATAGCTAATACACAACCCAGTATTATACAGCACTGGAATAATACCACTATAAACCTCTACGTAACTAAGAATAGAAGGATACTCATAACATCATATACTGTTAGAGATCCAAGTGAGATAGAGAGAACTATAAGTAGCCTCCTAAAGGTTAGTAGTGTTATTGAGGAATCTGAATACTACGCTCCACTACCTAAACCATCAAAAATAGAGTTTCTAAAAAACATTATGGATAAGAGGATAGTTAATGCAATAGATAATCCGGAGAGAGTAGTCGATAAAGTATTCTCAGAAATAAATAGAGCTAATGTTGATGAGGTTGCAGGTGTACTAACATTAAACCATAGAGGTAAAGTACTAGTTACATCCACTGGTACATCACTATATGAGGAGTTAACAGGTCTAAACATATACATTAGAGCATTTAAGGGTGAGGGTAGTGGACAGTGGGGTATGTCAACTACTAGACTAGACTATAAAGTTATAGAGGAGACTGTTAGTAGAGCTGTAGAGTACGCTATTGAATCTAGAAATCCTGAACCTATAGAGCCAGGAGTATACGATATCATACTATCACCTATGGTTGCTGGCAATATATTCTCCTACATAGGCTTTATGTCGTCAGCTATGGCTATAGATATGGGCTTATCAATATTCATGAATAGAAGGATTGGCGATCGTGTAGCATCGGAAACACTAACACTACTAGATGATCCCAGACGTGAGGATGCATACAATTCAACATCATTTGATGATGATGGTGTAGCTACATACACTAAACCAATAATAGAAAATGGGGTACTCAAAAACATACTACACAATGTTAGAACAGCTAGAAAGTATGGTGTTAAGAGTACAGGTAATGCTGGCTGGATTATACCTGAACCATGGAATTTAGTGGTGAAACCTGGAACGTATAGTGAGGAGGAGCTAATAGGTATGGTTAAGAGGGGTATTCTAGCAACAAACAACTGGTATACTAGACTACAAAACTATGTTGATGGAACATTCTCGACAATACTTAGAGATGCAGTATTCCTCATAGAGAACGGTAGAATAGTTAAAGCAGTAACTAAACTTAGAATAGCAGATAAACTACCAAACATACTAAACAATATTAGTGCTATAGGTAGGAGACAGTATCAAGCTAAATGGTGGGAGATAGAGAAACCAGTAATAACACCATTCATACTAGTTAGAAGAGTACATACATCAAAACATATGCTATAACATTCTGTAATCTCTTACTCCAATTAGACAATACAATTAGTAATACTACCCCTTACACCTTTAATACATGTTTAATGCTTAAGCTAGAACATTGAGGTGTATTAGTTGAGTGCACTAACCAACCTTAGTAAAAACTGGGATATAGATGAGAAGAAGGGGTTGAGGGAGAAGATAGGTAGAATCCTAGGTAAGAATCAGCCATTAAGGTATAAGATTGCACTAGCAAACTACAAGCTTAAAACTATAGTCAATAGACTTGAATACCTAATAAATAAGATGAAGGAGATGGATAAAGTATTATTTGAGAAAGTTGTTGAAGCACTTATGGTTAAGGATGAAGCTAGAGCAGCAATATATGCTTCAGAAGTAGCTGAAGTTAGAAAGCTAGTAAAATACCTACTAATAACACAGGTAGCATTAGAGCAGGTAATGCTAAGACTAGAGACAATAGTTGAACTAGGTGAAGTAGCTGTTACTATGGCACCTCTAGTGTCAGTTCTAAAACAGTTAAAGGGTATGATTAGAGGGGTTATACCCGAAGTAGGATTTGAACTAGCAGAACTAGAGGAAATGATGAATAATATGATAATAGAGATGGGTAGTTTTGCAGATAGAAGTGTAACAGTATCAGTAGTATCAGAGGAGGCTAAGAAGATACTTGAAGAAGCTACTGCAATAGCTGAACAGAGGATGAAGGAGAGCTTTCCAGAACTACCATCACGTATCAGTGAGAAAGCGAAAGCAGCAATATAGGATTAACAGTATAGAGCAGTATAACAGAGCCCTCTACCATTGAGGACGTAGGGTATGAGAGAAGATGCAATCTCAAAGATTATAACACAAATAAAACACACCATAATATCGGAGAACTTCAAAATAGAACTACTCTATAGGAAGCTTAGACATAGAGAGAAAGAACTTCTAGAGAAAGTTATTGATGCGAAAATGAGAAAAGATAATGTAAGAGCACTAATGTATGCTAAAGAGCTAGCTATGGTGAGAAGGGTACTCAGGAGAATATCGAGAATACAATTAATTTTTGAAAGAGCTCTCATAAGACTTGAAACAATAGAGATTTTCGGCAGCTATAAATACAAAATAGTACCATTAAATAGTTTAATATCTGATTTAAAGCTTGAATTTAAAGATATACTACCAAAGTTTACACTTAAACTAGATAGTATAGAGAAGCGTATAAGAGAGTTACAAGCAAAGTTAAATAGTTGAACCTGGGGGAAAGATTCACATCAGAATTTGGGGGTCTCACATCCGCCTAGAAATCGGCTTCGAAGGTAATACCATTCATCACCTAATGTCTCTATCTCAGCTATTCCTTATAAAGCTTATTCCTTAAAGCTATAAACTCTTCAATTATTCTAGTACCTGTACTTGTACCTATCCTATCGGCACCTGCTAGAATTAGTGTTATAGCGTCTTCTACATGCCTTATACCACCAGATGCTTTAACCTTCACTCTACCCTTAGCTGTATTGTAGAGTAGTCTTACATCGTGAACTGTTGCACCACCAGCTATAAAGCCTGTACTCGTTTTAACATAGTCTGCACCAGCTTTAACAACTAACTCTACAGCTTTAACTTTCTCTTCATCACTTAATAGTCCAGTCTCAATTATTACCTTTACAACTATATCTCCATAGCTTTTAGCTTCATCTACTACAGCCTTTATATCGTTAACTACGTAGTCTAAGTATCCACTCTTAAAAGCACTAATATTCATAACCATATCTATTTCGCTTACACCATCCTCAATAGCCTTCTTAGCCTCGTAAACTTTAGTTTCAGTTTTACAGGCACCTAGTGGAAACCCTACAACAGTTCCTATTCTAACTCTACCCCCACTTAACTCTCTAACTAAACTTACATAGTATGGGTTTACAACTAGACATTGGAAGCCATATTTTAAAGTGTCATCAATATATTTTTTAACGATATCAATACTTGCATCTGGCTTTAGAATGGTATTGTCTATGTACTTTGCAAACTCTTCAACACTAACCTTCCTAATAAACTCATTAATGTACATGGACACAGCTCACCCTCAAACTAGAACTACACGTAATAGTATTGTTACTGTGTAATTTAAGGTATCCTAATGGGCTAGAGTGGTGAAGTAAAGGTTATATCCTAGCTAAGCTCCTATGGTATTCTCGATGAGGAAAACAGCTATAGTATACTACTACCCGAAGGCTAATAGGTATAGTGTTAACGTATTACTAGCAGCTATTGATAAGTATGTACCATGTGTAGACCAGTATCTTGTTAGGGATGGTGAACCACTAGTAGCTATAGTTAATGAGTTATCGAGAGTATATGATAACCTAGTTGTAGCATTTAGTATACTGACGGTACAGCTACCACAAATACTAAACACCATTAGACTACTTAGAATGTATAAACCAGACAATGTAGTGTTAATTGCTGGTGGACCACATGCTACAGGTGATCCATATGGAACACTCAATTTAGGATTCGACTATGTATTCATAGGTGAAGCTGAAGAGTCACTTATAGAGTTTATTTGGAAGCTGGTTGAAGGCGATGATCCAGCTAGAGTTAAAGGGTTAGTAACTAGAGTTAACGGTGGAATAGTATTTACTGGTAGAAGGAAGCCTATAAACCTAGATGAGTATCCACCAGTAAGTTTAGAGAGAAACCTATACAACCCAATCGAGATTACTAGGGGTTGCCCATATACATGTGCATACTGTCAAACACCATACATTCACGGTTTAAAGCCTAGACATAGAAGTATAGAGTGTATACTGTACTATACTAGGGAGATGCTTAAACGTGGATTAAAGGATATTAGATTTATTACTCCAAACTCACTATGCTATGGAAGCTCTAACGGTAAAACTCTAGAACTTCAAGAAGTTGAGGAACTACTATACAGACTTAGAATTCTATGTGATAGCTATGGTGGTAGAATATTCTTTGGTAGCTTCCCAAGTGAGGTTAGACCGGAATTTGTAACTGATGAGAGTATTAGAGTTTTAAGGAAGTACGTTAACAATAATAGGATAATTATAGGTGCTCAGTCAGGTAGCGATAGAATACTTAAACTACTACACAGGGGGCATACAGTTGACGATGTAGTTAACGCGGTTACAGTAGCGTTAAAGTATGGGTTTATAGTTGATGTAGACTTTATATTCGGGTTACCCTATGAGACAGAGGAGGATATAGAGTTAACAGTAAACACTATTAGAAAACTTATCAAACTAGGTGCTAGAGTTCACGCACATACATTTCTACCACTACCCGGTACACCACTAGCACTAGCAAAACCAGGTACAATACACCCTAAGGTGAGGAAAATACTGTACAAGTATCTTGGGAGAGGAGTAGTCTATGGAGAGTGGGTTAGACAGGAGAGACTAGCCCAAATAATATGTGAGTTAAGAGCTAAAGGTGTAATCAGGGTTAAGCCTAGTATAGGTAGATATTATGAGTTTAGATTATCCTAAACACGAAAACTACCTTATGGGTGTAGTCTTTCAGGATCTCTAGGTGTAAGTCTAGCCTCCCTAATATTCTTAAGGTTTAGGATTTTCATAACCAGTCTTTCGAGACCAAATCCTGCTCCTCCATGTGGTGGCATACCGTATTTAAAGTATTCAGTGTAGAATTTGAAGCTTTCAGGGTTTAACCCCTTCTCTTTAATCTGTTCAACTAGTATACTGTATCTATGCTCTCTCTGACCACCTGTTGCTACCTCTAATCCTCTAAGTATAAGGTCGAAACTGTAGGTGTATTGTGGTTCACTATCCTTCCTCATAGTATAGAATGGTCTAATACTCCAAGGATACTCTGTTATGAAGAATAGATCTGAATCGTACTCTCTCCTAACATATTCTGCTAGTATCTCCTCATCAGTACTCGTTAAATCACTATTCTCTGTAACATTTCTACCCTTACTCTTCAGTATCCTACATGCCTCTCTAAATGTAATCCTAGGTACATCCTTTGGAACTACCGGTAGCTGTCCAAAAACACTCTCGATTTCAGCTCCCATTTTCGAGTTTAAGTATTCGATAATGTATCTTACTAGTCCTTCAGCTACATCCATAACCTCACTGTAATCCTTTATAAACGCCATTTCATAGTCTACTGAGTGGTATTCACATAGATGTCTTACTGTATGGTGTTTTTCAGCTCTAAATACTGGGCCTATCTCGAATACTCTATCCACTCCAGTAGCCATCATTAACTGCTTGTAGAGTTGGGGGCTTTGAGCTAGGAATGCCTCTCTACCAAAGTATACTAGTGGGAAGACGTTAGCTCCACCCTCAGTAGCTTGAGCTACAATTTTCGAGGTGAATATTTCTATGAAGCCGTTAAGTCTAAAGTACTCTCTTATAGCATTAGCTACTTCACTTTCAACTATGAATATTAGTTGAACACGTTTACTCCTTAAATCTATAAATCTCCAGTCAAGCCTTCTACCAAGATTATCTATATCTCTCTCAAAGTTTAATGGTAGTGGCTTACTAGACTTATTGAGTACCTTTATGCTAGATGCTAGTATCTCTATACCTCCAGGAGCCCTCCTATCACTAACAGTTACACCTTCAACTGTTACTACAGATTCTTCAACAAGATCCTCAACTACACTATATGCTTCTGGAGTTTTATCCCTCTTAACAACAACCTGTATTATACCACTCCTATCCCTTAAAATTACAAACTTTATACCACCAAGATCCCTAATCTTATGTACCCATCCAGCAACTCTCACTCTAACACCGGGGTTTAGCTTGAAGACTTCACTAATGTAGTGTGTTCTAAGGGGCATAGTCTAGTCTACACCTTCAACTTTAACTCTTTAACTATTAGGTCTCGAACCTTCCTGGGATCTAGTCTACCCCTACACTTCCTCATAACCATACCTATTAGGAAGTTTATTGCTCTAGGATTCCTTTTAGCATCCTCTACAGCCTTTGGGTATTCAGAGAATACCTCTCTTACAAGCTTTAACATGTAGTTTAAGTCTTCTACTTGTGTAAGTCCAAGCCTTTTAACCTCGACTTCCGGGTCTACACCATCAAGTATAATCTTGAATATAAGCTCCTTAGCTACATTAACACTTATAGTCCCCTCATCAACCATTTTAACGAGTTTAGCTATCTTCTCTGGTGTAGCTTTATCTTCACCCACTCTCAGTCCATGCCTCTTTATACAGCTGAGATAGTCTGTTATAAGTATTGATGCTATCCTCTTAGGGTTATAGTGTATTTTTACTGCTTCCTCAAAGAATTCTGCAAGCCTCCTGTATAGTACTAGTGTTCTAGCTATATGCTCTGGTAGTGAATACTGCTCTATAAACCTTCTAGCTTTCTGATCTGGTAGTTCCGGTAGTGACGCTTTTATCTCCTCAACTAGACTACTAGGTACCACTATTGGTGGTAGATCTGGGTCTGGAAAGTACCTATAGTCCTCTTCCTCCTCCTTCTCTCTAAGAGATACAGTAACACCTCTAAGTGAATCCCAGTGTCTAGTTTCACGTTTAACTCTACCACCCTTACGTAGTATTTCACGTTGTCTAACAATCTCGTATGCTAGTGCTCTCTCAACATCACTTATAGATCCAATATTCTTAATCTCTATCCTTTCACCACCAGGTATAGATATGTTAGCGTCAACCCTCATAGCACCCTCAAGTGTTAAATCGGATACCTCAAGATACTCTAGTATAGCTCTCAGCTTATCCAGTAGTATCCTTGCTTCACGAGGGGAGGTCATATCGGGCTCTGTTACTATCTCCAATAATGCTATACCAGACCTATTATAGTCTATTAGGACGTAGGGGCTTGAAACGATACTCTTACCGGGGTATACTAGTCTACCAGGATCCTCCTCTAAATGTACCCTCTTAATCCTTACACGTTTACTCTTACCCTCACAGTATATGTCTATATAGCCGTCTACACCTATTGGTGCACCAACACCAGCATACTGTGTTATCTGGTAGTTTTTAGGTAGATCAGGGTAGAAGTAGTGTTTACGACTGAATATTATGACGGGGTTAACTTTACAGTTTAGTGCGAGAGCTGTCATAATAGCCTTCTTTATAGCCTCCTCGTTAACTACTGGTAGTGCTCCAGGTAGGCCTAGACATACCGGGCATACATTCGTGTTTGCAGGTTTACCACGATAGTCTGTAGGGCATGAGCAGAATAGTTTAGATTTAAGTGTTGTTATTTGAACGTGTATTTCAAGACCTATTCTTACACTCTCACCACTCATAAAAGCTACACCCCTACAACAGCATCCCTTATACCTATAATCTCCTCTAAGAGTAAGCCTACTGAAAGCAGCTTTTCCTCACTTAGAGGTGGCCCTATAACCTGTAGTCCTACAGGTAAACCATCTATAAAGTCTAATGGTATATTTAGTGCTGGTATACCAGCTAGATTTACTGGGACAGTCTCAATATCCATAGCGTATAGTTGTAGTGGGTCTTTAACTCTCTCACCTATCCTTGGTGGTGGTATTGGCATTGTAGGTGATAGTGCTACATCATACTCCTTAAACACTTTGAGGAATGAGTCTCTAACTAAACGTCTAATCTTCAACGCCTTAATGTAGTAGCGTTCTTTATAGCCAGCTGATAAAACGAATGAGCCAAGCATAATCCTCCTCTTTACCTCAGTACCAAAACCTTTAGCACGAGTCTCCATAACAGATTCATCCCAGGAGTAGGATCTCACAGTAAACCCGTACCTTACACCATCATATCTTGCTAGATTTGATGATGCTTCAGCCATAGCTATAATGTAGTATGCTGGTAGAGAGTACGGTATTATGGGAATACTAACCTCATCAACTATAGCACCCTCAGAGACAAGTTTATCCACAACCCTGTAGGTAGACTTTACAATCCTCTCATCAACACCCTTACACACCATCTCCTTTACAACTGCTACTCTTAGCCTACGTGGATCAGCTATAGTTAGTTTTGAGTAGTAGTCTGGAACTCTAACATTCAATGATGTAGAGTCTTTAGGGTCGTAACCGGCAATTACTGATAGTAGTAGAGCTAAATCCCTTACATTCCTAGCCATAGG
>DQVH01000031.1 GCA_015661855.1 Desulfurococcales archaeon | reverse complement strand
TTAGTTCAAGTCTATACTTTACTAGTTCAGCTCTTAATTCAAATGCTTGATTTTTAACCTCCTTTAATGAGATAGCTAGATTTATTTGCTTTTCTAGCTCAGCTATTCTCTCTATTATTTTTTTCTCAACATCTAAGGGTAGTGTTTCTGTTTGCTGTTTCCACTCTAGTCTTTCAAGTTCTCTCTGTAGTATTGATAAAGGTGTTCGTACTTTTCTCGATAGTTCTTCTCTTCGCTTTCTCAGTTGAGTTATTTTCTCAATAGTCTCTTTGAGTTTAGAGTATAGTTCTCTCTTTTTCTCCCTTAACTCCTTTACCTTATCTATTAGCTCTTTTCTTTTCTCTCTAACCTCTCTTAGTTTTTCTATTAGTTCTCTTCTCTCATTTACTAGTTCACTTTTAATGTTTCTGAGTGATTGTAGTTCTTCATATAAGTGATTTCTCTCCTCCTTTAATGATTTAATAGTGTTTTTTGTTTCCTCTATGCTTTCTAGTAGTTTTTCTACTTTATCCTCCATATTTACCCTTCCATAGTACTTTAGCTTTTCGGCTCTAAGAGTATTCTAGCATCTATTACTTTTGCCCCCTTACCTTCCTCATATAGCATTATTGGGTTAAGGTCCATTTCAACTATTTCTGGATGGTATTCTAATAGTTTTGACACTTTTGTTATGATGTCTACTAGGGCATTAATATCCCTTGGCTTAATACCTCTAACCCCTCTTAGGATTTGGTATGCTTTTATCTCTTTTATCATTTCCTCTGCTTCTTCTCGACTTACAGGTGTTACTCTAAATGTAACATCCTTCAATACCTCTACGAATACCCCTCCTAAACCAAACATTACTGTATGTCCAAAGAATGCATCCTTAATAGCACCAACAATAACCTCTAATCCTTGTGGTGCATACTCTTGTATAAGTATTCCAATTATTCTCGCTTTAGGTACTCTTTTCCTTACATTCTCTAGTATCTGTCTATATGATTTTACTAGTTCTTCATCATTTTTTACTCCTACTACTACTCCTCCAACATCACTTTTATGTAGGATATCTGGGGAGACTATTTTCATTACTATTGGGTATCCTATTTCATTAGCTATCTTTAAAGCTTCATCTTCACTTTTAGCTACTTTCGATTTTGCTACTGGTATACCGTATAGACTACATAGGTATTTTGCTTCATCCTCCCAGAGGTGTCTTCTACCCTCAGAATATGCTTTCTCAATAATCTTTTTAGCTTCATTAACTATATTCATGATGGAATCACCCTACCCGTGTCCTATAAACATTATACTTGTATAAAGCCCATACTGCCTTTGCAGCTCTCTCAGGTGAGGGGTATACGGGTATGTTTTTAGACTCTATCTTTTTAGCTATTTCCTCAGTAAACTCACTTCCAGTCATACATACGACTATAGGTTTACGGTATTTCGTTGCCTCATAGATGTAGTCTACTATCTTCTCAGTTAATGTTGGAACCTGCATTTGTGTTATAACGAGAGCTACATCTACCTCATTTGATGGTAGAACTGTATCTAAAACTATTTTATATCTTTCATCAGTAGCATCTCCTGTTAAATCTACTGGATTTCTAATTATACAGTGTGGTGGTAACTTTTCTTTTAAAACTGACTTTATACTATCGGATAATTCAGGTACTTCTAAACCTAAACTCTCTAGTGCATCAGTCGCCATAACACCCATACCACCGGCATCAGTTAAAACAAGTACCCTCTTACCCTGAGCTGGAGGTTGTGTTGTAAGTGCTTTAGCCATATCGAATAAGTCTTCAAATCCACATGCCTCAATTATTCCAGCCTGTTTAAAAGCTGCTTTATAGAGTTCATATGTTCCTGCAAGTGCTGCTGTATGGGAGGCTGCTGCTTCTACGCCACGTTTAGTTTTCCCACCCTTCAGTATAAGTATAGGCTTAGATTTAACTATTTCACGTGCAGTCTCAATGAACTTTAGTCCTTGACCTTTCTTTAACCCCTCGATATATATGAGTATAGCTTTTACTGTAGGGTCCTTCTCAAAATATTTCATAAGCTCTATATCATCAACATCAATTTTATTTCCGTAACTTACAGCTTTACCAATACCTATCCCTCTAGGGGCTGCCCAGTCAAGTATTGTTGCAGCAAAAGCACCACTCTGACTTATTATTGCTATTGGCCCTTTTACTGGTCTTCGCATTCTCTCCTCAGGTAGAAAGAATGTATCAACACCACTAAAAGCATCATAAACGCCGAGACAGTTTGGACCTATAACTCTAATACCGTACTCTATAATAATCTTCTTAATTTCCTCCTCCAGCTTTCTACCCTCCTCACCTACTTCACTAAAACCACCACTAATAATTATAAGTCCTTTTACATTCTTATCAGCAGCATCTCTTACTACCTGTGGTACACTTGGAGCTGGAATAGCTATAACGCCTAAGTCTATATCTTCGGGAATATCTTTTAATGTAGGGTATGATGGTACTCCAAGAACTTCACGGTACTTGGGGTTAACAGCGTACACTTTACCTTTAAACTTACGCTTAAAATTCTCCAATATCACCCTACCAACTTTACCAGTTTTAGGTGTTGCACCAACAATAGCTACAGACTTAGGATTAAAGAATACGTCAAGTGAATGCACTAGTTAACACCTTATATGTCCTCTATTATGTTAATTACTTTAACTATTATATTTAACTATTTAGTTTCCACCTTCACCATGAGATTAAGGTTGGAGTTTATAATGGTCCAGAAGCTTCTTCAGTTAGGTAGTCTTCTCCACCAGCAAGTATACGCTGTATTTCACCATAGAGTTCATCTAAACCCTCACCAGTCTTTGAGGATACAGGAATTACCTCACCTACTAGTCCTGTCTCCCCCAGTATCTTCTCAATTTGAATTGCTACATCCCTTAAAGACCTACTAACTTTATCCTGTTCAATTTCATCAATTAGTGATAGTGGGTCACTTAGCCATGTCTGAACCTTTTCAATTCTATCACTAGATATCAAATCGGATTTAGATAGAACATGTATTTGTGGTATACCAAGTCTTAAGTGAACTGATATTGCTAGTAGTAATGCAGAAACAAAACTTGTTGGTTGATGAGTAAAGAATGAGTCAATCAGGTATATTGCTAAGCTCTTATACCCTTGACTAATAAGTGATGTTATATAGGGGCCACTCTGTCTAAATGCGAAAAGCTCTAACTGTCCTGGTGTATCAACTATTACATAATTTGATCTTAAAGCTTCTATTTCATCCCTAATTTTATCAATGTATGAGACTAACATGTCAACTGATGTTATTAATGCACCATTAGGTCCTAAACCATACTTCTCCATAACCTTTCTAACTTCAACATAGTCTCTTACATCAACATCAGGTGAGTATGGCAGCCATTCTACAGCTGGATCTAAGTTTACTCTTGTCACACTTAACTCGTGATCCTCAAGCCATTCAGCTAGTGCACTAGTTAAATATGATTTACCTGAACCAGCTGTACCTAGTATAAATAGAAAGTACATAACTGCTTACCCTAATATCTGATGATATGTATAGTTTTAATAAAGCTATATTAATGATGCCCAAATATTCCTTCCGTAATGTCTCCTTCCCTTTATATTTATCTTTGAGCCACATTTTGGACATGTCATATTCTCTGTTAAATTCCATTCAAGTATTTCAAATCCAAACCTTCTCACCAATAATGCTTTACATTCGGGACAATATGTATGTTCAAGTCTATGTCCGGGAACATTACCTATATAGACGTATTTTAATCCTTCCTCAAGAGCTATTTTTGCAGCTCTCTCCAGTGTAGAGACGGGTGTTGGTGGATAGTCTATCATCTGGTAGTCTGGGTGAAATCGTAGTACATGGAACGGGGTTTCATCTCCTAAATTTTCGATAATCCATTTAACGAGTTTACGTAAGTCTTCCATTGAATCTCCAACTTCTGGTACTATTAAGTCTGTTATTTCAATGAATATACCATACCTCTTCATTTCAATTAGTGTTTGATATATTGGTGTTGGATCTGGTACACCCATAAATTTCCTATAGAAGTCTATGTTACCTGAACCTTTAAAATCAACTGTAACAGCATCCATGTATGGTGCTAGCTCTTTTAGTGCTTCTGGTGTTATGTAGCCATTCGTAACCATAGTATTGAATAATCCATGCTTTTTTGCTATTTTTGCAGTATCGAGCATAAACTCGTAGAATACTGTTGGCTCATTATATGTGTAGCTTATTCCATTAGCACCATACCTTATAGCCCAATCAACAACTTCATCAGGTGTTGTTGATCTACCAACTATATTCCTCATTTGACTAATAACCCAGTTACAGCAAAATCTACATTTAAAGTTACATCCAACAGTTGATATTGATAGTACTCCTGCACCAGGGTTAAAGTGAAAGAGAGGTTTCTTCTCAATAGGGTCGATATTTGCTGATGTAAGTTTGCCATAGACTAGAGTATAGAGTTTACCATTAACATTTTTTCTAACACCACAAACACCAGTACCGTCTTTACCTATAATACACCTTCGATAACATAAATTACACCTAACTTTACCATTATCGATACTCTCCCAATATTTAGCTTCAATTAACTCTTTTATTCCCATTTAGTACACACCCACACTCCACATTACTTATGTTAGAGCTGTAAGTTTATAAAAGGGGTTCTTCACCTAGGAATAATGATATCTTGGAGCGTGCTGGTTTACATTTACCCTTAATATTTATAGTGTACTTACATGATGGGCATGTATGATCCTCTATAAAGCATTTTCTTAGGAATCTCTTATGCCTCTCGATTAGTAGCTTATTACATTTAGGACAGTATGTATTCTCAAATTTATAGAATGGGTCATCAACTATGTAGACGTATTTAAATTTCTTACTAACGATTACTCTTCTTAAACTAGTAAGGGTGGTGTAAGGGTATTCTAGTAGAGGATATATTAGTATTGGTATTTCGCTATCTAATACTTCTAGTGTACCTGTTAGTTTTGATATTACATTATTTCCTATTTTACTATTTATTAAAACAACAACTTCTATGTGAGCTTTAGAGTCCTTTAGTACCTCTAGATTATCTTTAATGAGTCTACAATTTTCTATAATTTTTAATGGTATTTCAACTAGTAGAATATCTAGGACGTTACTAGCATCCCTTAAAATGTGTTCACTGATAGTACATGAGGTTTTAGCACCGGTAATAATATTCTTGTATTTTGCTTCTCTAACAATAGTCTTTAACCATTCCCAATGGAGTAGTGTTTCTCCACCGTGAAAGAATAGTATATTAGCTCTTATCCTTTTAAGGAAGTCAATAAGTATAGTAGTATCTATTTTTTTCAAGTCTACAACGTCAATTGGCATTTTAACTGTACTTTCTATGCATACCTCACAGTCTACAGGACACCCCATAACCCATACTTTTAAAGCTATTGATCCTGGGTGAAAATGATATAGTGGTATACGTTCAACATATGACCATGTTAAACCTAAAACCCTAAACTTATGCCTTTCTATGAGGTTTTCTAAATTTGAAGTTTTATTCATTACCTAGCTCACTTTATCAGTTTTCTTGTTGTACAATGGTAAGAGAAGTTTTATAATACTTGCTATAATTCCCCTTCCTTCGGGGTTAGGTAGTTGATAGTAATTGGGGGTCCTGCATCAAATAATTTAGATGAGCGTATCGCCAAAATACTTGGTGTAACTAATATCAAAGTTTATCATAAACTATTCCCTGATAACGAGTCATATTTACGCTTAGAAAATGTAGACATAGTGAAAGGCGAAGATGTGGTAATAGTTCAATCACTCTATCCACCACAGGATAAACACTTTATCGAACTATTACTTTTAATAGACCTAGTTAGAGATTATGGTGCAAAAACAGTAATTAGTGTAGTACCTTACCTAGCGTATGCTAGACAGGATAAAAGGTTTCTTGAGGGAGAGCCTATCAGTGTAAAGACTATATTGAAAAGTTTAAGTGTTATAGGTGTAGACTATTTGATAACTGTTGATATACATAATAGGGATAGTTTAAAATACTTTAAAGGTAAAGGGGCATATGATGTTACAGCTATACCAGTATTATCCAATTATATTAGAGAGAATATAGGATTGGAAAACCTATTAGTACTTGCTCCAGATAAGGGTGCTTTATGGAGAGCTAGAGAGCTTGCTTCAAGATTAAACCTTGAATACGACTATTTAGAGAAGTTTAGAGATAGGTATACAGGGGAAGTTAAGATTAAGCCTAAATCTATTAGTGTTAAGGGAAGAAGGGTACTAATAATAGACGATATTATTAGTACTGGCGGTACCATAGCATTAGCCTCCCGTGAATCTCTATATCAAGGAGCTACAGAGGTGTATGTAGCTTGTACTCACGCTCTACTAGTAGATTCAGCAGTAGAGAAATTAAGGAAAGCTAATGTAAGTAAGGTAATAGCCACAGATACTGTACCATCACCATATTCTGCTGTCTCGGTTGCACCAGTAATAGCTGAAAAGTTAAGGGGTATAGTTAATTAAAAGTTTAAGTAATGTAATGACTGGTAATGGCATAGGCTATGGTTAACATTATAAGCTGTGGAGATTTACACTACGCTTACCTCTCAGGAGAACATAGGGAGATACCACTTGGAGAGTTAAAGGCGGTTCTAGAAGCAGAGGGTATAGGCTATGAAACAGTTTATATCGATGAACAACTATACCTCTTCAAATCTAAGAATGTAAGTTACGATAAGATTATCCATAGGGTAGCGTATACTAAAGAGTTAGGTCCATTACTAGCTCTAACACATGATATTTCAGTTAAAGGCTTAATTGAGATGATAGATGGTATTGATTGGAGTTTTATTCGTAATAAGAAATTTATTGTAAGAGCTAAACATATAGGGGGCTATCATTCTAAGGAGACACCAACACCATATGTTGAAAGGTTGACCGGTAAGAGAATATTAGAGCACTTAAACTATATGGCGAAAGTGGAGCCTACATCACCCGATATTACTGTTAGACTACTATTCTCAAAGAATATTGCTATCATTGGAGTCTTAAAGGCTAAACTGGATACGAAATACTTTCTCAAAGTAAGACCTAGAAAGAGACCATTCTACTATCCTGGAGTACTTGAACCTAAAATTGCAAGAGCTTTCGTTAACTTCTCAAGAGTTAAACGTGGAGATGTATTTCTAGATCCATTTTGTGGTACAGGTGGATTCCTTATTGAGGCATGTAATATTGGAGCTTACACTATAGGCTATGATATAAAGAAGTTAATGAGTTATGGAGCTAAACAAAATATAGAATACTATGACCTTCTAAAATATACAGATATTCTAAGAGCTGATGCAACACTTATACCCTTAAGAAGTGACTCAGTTGACGCTATTAGTACTGATCCACCCTATGGTAGAGTATCCTCTACTCTTGGAAGAAATCTTAAAGATTTAATAAGTCAGTTTCTTGAACAAGCATCAACAATAATAAAGAAGTACAAGTATATATGTTTTGCAACACCTCATACACTTAACGTATTAGAATATATTGATAAGTATGGGTTAAAACTCATAGAAAAATACACTATGAAAGTACATAGAAGTTTAACGAGGGTTATATATGTTGTTAGGAGGGAAGACTAGCTATGCCGATTAAATTAGTATTCTTAGGTACATCAGCGGCTGTACCTACTAAGGAGAGATGGCTTCCAGGTATAGCTTTAGTATGGAACGGGGATATTCTCTTATTTGATTGTGGTGAGGGGGTACAGTTTAGACTTTTACAGTTAAGACTAAGTATCGTAAAGGTGAAAGCAATATTCATAACACATATGCATGGAGATCACATATTCGGTTTACCAGGGTTAATACAGACCATGAATATGTATAATCGTGAAGCACCACTAACTATTGCTGGACCTAAAAAGGTAGTTAACTATATTAAAAGTATTATTGAGATAACACTATACGATCCCGGATTTATTATAAATTTTGTTGAAGCTGGTGAAGATAGAGTCGTCTACGAAACAAAAGGGTATACTGTAAAGTCGTTTACTGTAGAGCATTACGGTGAATGTTACGGCTATGTATTTGAGGAAAAACCTAAACCAGGCAAATTTAATGTTGAAAAAGCTCTAAAACTAGGCATCCCCAAAGGCCCCCTCTGGAAGGCTCTTCAAGAGGGTAAAACTGTAAGGGTAGGTAATAGAATTATAAGACCTGAAGATGTACTTGGCCCTCCACGTAGAGGTAAAAAGATAGTATACACTGGAGATACAAAACCACTAGATAAGGTTAAGAAGGTTGCTAAAGAAGCTGATGTACTAATTCACGATTCAACGTTTAGTATAGAGTTAAGAGATAAAGCTATCGAGCAAGGCCATTCTACAGCTTATGATGCAGCAAAAATAGCGTTAGAAGCAAATGTTAAAACATTAATACTAACACATTTCAGCTCTAGATATAAGGATTTGAGTAAGTTAATTGAGGAGGCTAAAAGTGTATTCCCTAATACAGTTGCAGCATACGATGGAATGGTATTTGAGGTTAATTAATCTTTAGGAATCTCTTTCTCCCATAATGGTTTACCACGTTCAGTCTTAGGTGTAAGCCAGTCAATAAGTTCTTTAGGGTTCTTAGTTTCTATAATAAACGTTATTGGTCCTAAAGGGGATTCTCCTCTCTCTGTAGCGAATGTCAATCTACCTACATAAGCCGCCTGCTTATGGATATGGAATACTACAATGTTACCTTTAACTCCTTTCTTAAGTATTTTCCGTGATGCATCAAGTATTCTCTCTTGCCTTAATAGACTATGGAGTTTAAGTAGGCTTCTATAACTCCTACTTTCAGCTACAAGTACCTTTATATTCCCTCTCTCCTCTACTTTAATAGTCTCCGGGTCGAATACATTACGTACTGCTTGTTCCACTTTCTTAGGGTTTTCAGTAGGTCTAATTTCAGCTTCAACTCTTATTTTAACCATTTCTTACCACCTTTTCTAGGAGGAGTTTTGCCTTATGAAGGAACTCATCAATATTGCCTTCATTAACTATTATATAGTCTGCTAATGCAATTACATTACCTACACCTATCTCTAACTCTCTCTTATCTCTTAAGGTAAACTCTGACCACGATTTTGGATCTCCAGGTCTCCCCCTACACAATAGTCTTTTAAATCTTGTTTTAGGTGATGAGTGAACGGCGATAACTATTACTGTTGAGTTTTCAATATTCTCCCTAAAATACTCTATTTCATCTAAACTTCTAACACCATCAATTAAGACTACTGGATGTTCTCTATAAAGTCTTTTAACTTTTTCAACTATTCTTTGAGCGATAATTTGAGGTCCATACTCTAATCTTAATTGTAGAGCAAGTTTAGTTAAACTGTTAGGTGTTAACTCTATACCTCTCTTTTCAGCCTCCTCTCTAACAACATCACCCATTACGAGAACAGGTATACCCATCTCCCTAGCTATATTAGCGATAATACTCTTACCCGAACCCGGCATACCCGTTAAACATATAATCTTCATGTAGACACCGCCCGTTAGTAAATTATAAATCCGGATCACCATTAATCTTTTTACAGATCAGCTTGAGAGGTTAACATTGTGGAGTATATAAGGTCGTTTATTGCTATAGACATAGAGGATCCTATACTAACAGAGAGGATAGAGCAGGTTAAGAATACTATTTTAAGTTCCAATGCAGACTTAAAACCTGTTGAGAGAGAAAATATACACATTACATTGAGGTTTCTAGGAAATATACCTTTAGGGTTAGTAGATGAAATATATAGGATAATGAGGGAGGTTGAGTTTAAACCATTCAGTATACACTTAAAGGGTCTTAATGCTTTCCCCAATATTAATAGGCCAAGAGTAATATGGATTGGTGTTGAAGAGGGAGCCGAGGAGTTAAAGAAGATACAAAAGCAGTTAGAGAGTAAGCTACGTAAGATAGGTATTCAGCCCGAAAAAGAGGAGTTTATACCGCATGTAACTATAGCTAGAGTTAGAAGTGGACGTAATAGGGATAGACTAGTTAAAATATTATTGGAACTCACAGACATAGACATAGGCTTTATGACAGTTAATAGTATTAGGTTAAAGCAGAGTATTCTTACCCCAAGAGGACCTATATATAAAACTTTGAGAGAAGTAAGGGTATGAAGGATATAGAGAGGGAAGTGTTAGAGAGGATTAAACCTTCAAAAGAAGAGTATGTTAGGGCTCAAAGAATATTTGATAAAGTTAAAGAGCTACTTGAGAGAACACTAAATCTATACAACATCGATGCTACTGTTGAACTAGAGGGCTCAATAGCTAAAGATACATGGATTTCTGGAGAATGGGATTTAGATGTATTTGTTCTATTTAATAAACACTATGGTACAGAATGGATAAAAACTAAAGGATTCAAGATAATATACGAAAGTGTAAGAAATCTAAACCCAGAGCTAAGGTATGCAGAACACCCATATGTTAGAGTTAAAGTTGAAGGATTTGATGTAGATATAGTCCCAGCTTTAAGACTTGAGAGAGCTAGTGAAGCAAAAACAGTTGTTGATAGAACACCATTCCATACAAGGTATGTTAAAAGTAAGCTAACTAGTGAGTTAAGAGATCAAGTTAGATTACTGAAGAAGTTTATGAAGGGTATTGGAGTCTACGGTGCTGAAATTAAGGTACGAGGATTCTCCGGATATCTGTGTGAACTACTAGTTATAGCCTATGGAGGCTTTAGAAGAGTGCTAGAGAATGTAAGGTTATGGAAGCCTAGACAGGTAATAGACATCGAAAAACATTATAGGAGTCTACGGGAGGCTGTTAGGAAGTTTAGGGATAACATACTAATAGTTATTGACCCTGTAGATCCCAATCGTAATGTTGCTGCAGCAGTATCACTAGATAGTTTTAGTAAGCTTATTGTTGCTGCAAATCTATACCTTAAAAAACCCTCAATAAAATTCTTCTACCCTCCAGTAGAGAGTGTAGATTGTATGGTATTGAAGAGATTAATTAAGAATAGAAAAACCTCAATAGTAGCTTTAGTTACACAGTGTCCAAGTATACCTCCTGACACCCTATGGGGTGAATTAGGTAAATCTCTAAAGGCACTATGTAACTATGTAGCTAGGTTAGGATTTAAAATTATAGATTCAAGTGTATGGTCTGATGAATCTAACATTATCGTCTTCTTACTTGAACTATTAGACTTAACATTACACGATTACGAGAAACACTACGGCCCACCAGTTCATATACAGCCTAATATGTTGGAGTTTTTAAAGAAATATATTAATTCTGAAGATACCATAGCCGGCCCATGGGTTGAGAACGGTAGACTTGTTGTACTCAAGAAGAGGAGAATGTGTAATATTATTGAGTGTTTAAGTAATGTGGAAAGTTATGTTCAATCATTATCACCCCATATTAGAGAATGTATACTCAACAAATTAGATATACTAGTGGATATCGAAATACTCACACTAGCTAGGAAACATAACGAGTTTAAATATCACTTATATAGGTTTCTTAGGAAGAGAGAGCCATGGATTACGTAGTAGCGTTATCACCTAGTAATGACATAATAAACTATATCCTATGTTACCCTCTAAAAAATGTGGAGCGGTATAAGTCTCTAGTACAGGAGCGTATAAACTGTCTAATGGAACTTGGAGTTACACATATTATACTAGGTGGACCAGTAGATATAGGTAGGGGTGTGAGAGTACTCGGTAAAGGATTTTCATCAATAGTTTTAAAAGCATTATGGAGGGGTAAAGAAGTACTACTCAAGATTAGAAGACTTGACTCACGAAGGGATACACTTGAACATGAAGCACAAAACCTTGCATTAGCAAATAGGGTGGGTGTAGGGCCTACCCTATACACTTACACAAGAGACTTCATAGTTAGAGAATACGTTAACGGTATTACTTTTAACGAATGGGTTAATGTAGAAAACTGTATAGAGAGAGTAAAACATGTAGTGAAAGAGGTAATACTACAATGCTATAAACTTGACAGTATAGGGTTAGATCATGGCGAACTCAGTAGACCCCAAAAACATATCATCATTAACACTGAAAATGAACCCCCCAAAGTCTATATTATAGACTTTGAGTCAGCAAGTAAAAATCGGAAACCACATAATGTAACTAGCTTCCTAAACTTTATCATATTTCGTAAATCCGAAATAGCGTTGAAGATGAGAAAAATGTTGGGACTAGATGATAATAGTAGTCTACGTGAACTACTAACTTTAGCTAGAGAGTACAAGAGAAATATCAGTTTTAACATATTGAGGGAGATTATGAGGAAAATGCATCTTACAGTATAGCTATTTTATATCTTAATTTAACATCCATTACTACTTTACTATTAGAGATTTGAATAAACCTTATTTACTAAAGATAAGTATAATCAATCACACAGTTAGTTAATAAGGTGATATGGTGAAAGTAGTAAAGTATATTCTACTCATTTTAATCTTAACGTCTATATGTATATTAGTATTCAATGAAATACCTCTAAAACGTAAGTATACTTCATATACTAAAGGGGACTTCTCAATTAAAGTGTTAATGGAGCCTATAACTAATATTAGTGTGGTCTTTAGGGATAAATATGGATCATTTTACACAATTCCTATAGTAGAATTTGAACCTTACATATGTGGTGAATGGGTTGACTTCAAGAAAGTGGAAGGTATATTAGGTAAGGACATTAGTGTAAAAAGTGGATTAAGATTGGAGACCTCATCAATACCATCCAGTATGTTAAAGCTATTTAAAGTGGGTGAACTCACAATTATAATAGCTAAAGAGTCTTATATTAACACTAAAAATACTACCAGCAAAATAGTAGATAAATTGATAATTTATGGGCTTATAGCTATACTATGTTTAATAATAGCTATAGAAGCGTTCATAATATACTCATACTCCAAGAAGATTGAAAAGTTGAAGAGGAGGATAAAACTTTCAATTCTTGTAGATTCCACAGTTCCTACTAACGCTTAAATAAATATTGAGTAGAGCTTAAGCTCCATTACCACTTCCCAATACCTCTAACTACTTTTAGTAGTTTACCCTCATTACCCTCCTTGGATTTACTCCGCATTTTCCTTCGGGAGTACACCTCTTTAAGACGACACAAGGTTAATCCTACTCACAATATTTTCTAACTGTTTTTCAATATTTTTGTTTCTGTAGATGGGAAACACTCAGCTTTAAAGGTAATACTGGTTTTATACATTCTATTGAACATAAAGTAAATGTATAGTACGTTAATTTAGTAAATCTTTAAGTGGTTAAAGAGTAAAGTAAGGTTATAAAGAGGAAGGTGATATAATAGCTACAGTGAATGTAATGGTGTTAATCAATGGTTTTAACATTGGATAAAGTACCTGTAGGTGTAAAAGTGAAAGTGGTATCTGTTTTAGGTGGATACGGTATAGTTAATAGACTTATGCAGATGGGTTTAACACCTGGAACTATAGTTGAAGTAGTAAACAATATGGGGCCAATAATAGTTAGAGTTAGAGGTGTAACAATAGCGCTAGGTAGAGGGATGGCTAGAAAAGTTATTGTTGAGAGAACGTAATGATAAAGGGAAAAATTTTATAAGTTAGGTTAGCCTAACCTAACTATGGTAGTTAAAATATGGAGAAGAAAGAGATAATTGTAGCTGTTGCTGGTAATCCTAATGTTGGTAAATCAACACTATTCAATGTACTTACTGGTAAAACAGTACATGTAGCTAACTGGCCTGGTGTAACTGTTGAATTAAAGCAGGGTGTTAAGAAGTATAGAGGTAAGGTAATTAAGTTTGTAGATCTACCTGGAGCTTATGGTATTTCTGCTTCAACAATGGAGGAGTTAATAGCTAGAGAGTTTATTGTCCATGGAGAACCTGATGTTGTTTTAGTTTTAGCTGACTCTACAGCTCCCGAAAGGACACTATACTTACCAATACAGATACTTGAGTTAACACCTAAAGTTGTAGTAGCGTTAACTAAGAGTGATCTTACACATAAACATGGAGTTCACATTTACGTAGATAAGCTTGAGTCTATACTTAAAGTTCCTGTTATACCTGTTTCAGCCATTAAAGGTTATGGTATAAGGGAGCTACTAAATGCTATAATTGATGTTGCATCAGGTAAGAAGGGTAGAAGCAATACATTAGTAGTAGATTATAATGGGCTAGAACCATTCATAAAGGAGGTTGAATCGTACATTACGAAATCTAAGGCGTTAAGTAAGTATCCTAGTAGATGGGCAGCTGTAAGACTACTTGAAGGTGATAGTAGACTTGAAGAGTTAATGGAGAAAGCTGGTGAAAAAGATATCCTAGATGAAGTGAGGAAAATAAGAGACTCTATAAAACGTAGTACTGGTAAGGATCCAAGTGAGATAGCAATAACTTCAAGATTTAACTATGTAGATAGTATAGTTAAAGAGACTGTTGTAAGAGCAGCAGGTGAGCAGGTAAGTGTATCTGAGCTATTAAAACTATTAGGGAAAGCAGTAGTTGATCAGTTAGAAAGAATATTCCAACATACAGTATTGGGCCCTATAGCTAGTCTGCTTCTACTTTTCCTAATGTTCCTTATCATATTTACAGTTAATACCGGCTTTCCAGTAAACGTATTGTTTGACCTACTCGGCTTTACTGAGTTAGCAGAATTCGTTGAAGCATATAGTTTAGCTGGTCTTGTAGAATTAACATTCGAGATTATAAGCTCATCAATCTCAATGCTTCTTGAAGCACAAAATGTAGCACCATGGATAATATCTTTAATAACTGATGGTATTATAGCTGGTATTGGTGCAGTCTTAACGTTCCTACCATTAATAATGTTTGTTTCATTCTTTCTAGCAGTACTTGAGGATAGCGGTATTGCACCAAGAATAGCAGTAGCATTCAACAACATATTTGTAAAGTTCGGGTTAACTGGTAGAGCAATCTACCCATACCTGATAAGTATAGGGTGTAATACCCCGGGTATTCTAGCCTCTCGTACATCAATAGAGGAAGAGGAGAGAATGAGTATAATAGGTTCAGCATCATTTGTTCCATGTCAAGCAAGACTAGTAGTTATTCTAGCGTTTGTTACAACATACTTTAAGATACCCCTATATCAAGCTGCTGCAGTTATATCGATATACTTAATGGCATTCCTAGTAACATTAACCACCGCTCTCTTTATACGAAGAGTAATTTTTAGAAAAAAGGAGAAACCAGAATTAATATTAGAGCTACCACCAATACATAAGCCCTCACTTAAAGTTGTATGGTGGCTTACATGGAGTTATAGTAAACATTTCCTAAAGAAGGCTGGAACGATAATCTTTCTAGTAAGTGTACTAACATGGTTTATGATTAACTATGGACCTACAGGTCCAGTTGACGATATATCACAAAGTTATGGTGCAATTTTCGGTAGACTGCTATCCCCATTCCTAACACCATTCCACATTAACCCTGAAACTTCATGGAAGGTAGCTTATGCACTAATAAACGGATTTATAGCTAAAGAGTGTCTTGTAGAAACTATAGTGCTACTTGAAGGAGGAGATATAGATGTAGATGAAGCATTATTGGCTTTAGGTTTAACACGTGTTCAAACTTATAGTTTACTAGTATTTATGACACTCTATGTTCCATGTCTTGCAACACTAGCAGTAATATACATGGAGAGTAGAAGTGTAAAATTCACATTAGGAATAACAGTTTACATTATCACCGTTGCTTACTTAATATCATTAATAGTATACTACATACTATCATTAACAACTTTATATCTTATCTTTTGAACTTTACATTTTACTTCTTAAAAACTCTTAAAATATATTTAAAGGTAGCTAGAAGCTAGTGTAGGGTAGGGTGTAGTACTTTGATTCTTAGTGATTTCGATTTAAGAAATTACATTAGAGAGGGTAGGATAGTTATAGAGCCGTTTGATAATGAGATTATTAGAGAGAATGGTTTAGACTTAAGGTTAGGAGATGAAATAGTGAGATTGAGATACGTGAAACCATTACATGCTAGAGAGAATGGTCCAATAATAAAGAGGATTCTAAATTATCTAGATAGTAAACCTTTAACTATAACTGAGCTCGCTTTAAAACTTGGTATTAAGGTGAATAAGGTTAGACAGATAATTAATGACATTTTGGAGGAGCAAATCGTTACTATAGATGATTCTGGTAGAATAATATTAACGGATTTCGGTAGGTGGTATAGTAAGACTAATGGAATACTTGATACAAAGAATCCACATGATATAAGCGTTCTATATGTTAGGGAGAGAGGCGATTCATTCATGATATACCCTCATGAGAGAGTACTTCTTACAACACTTGAGTATATTAAGCTACCACCTGACATAATGGGTTTTGTGAATTTGAGAAGCACTTTTGCACGTTTAGGGCTAACGCTGCCACCAACAATAATTGATGCAGGCTTTGAAGGACAAATTACAATCGAGTTATTGGGGAGTAATTTCCCAATAAAACTCCATAAGGGACAGAGGTTTATTCACGTAGTATTCTCAAAACTTACATCACAAACAGCTAAACCCTATAGGGGTAAATATCAAGGGCAGAGGGGTATAGTCATACCTAAATTAATGGATTGAGGCTAACTGTTAATAAAAATAAATTAGTTAGTAGTGTTGGACAGAATGTTCTCGGTATTGTATTTCAGCTTTACTATTAATATGTCTATCTAGCCATTTTGATATTTCTAAGCCCAACTCTATAGATCTTTTAGTTGCTTGCTGAATAGTCTCCATTAATGCTGCTTTTACCGCTCTTAACTCCATAACGTAAATTCCTTTGATTGTTGTTCCTGCAGGTGTTGCAACAATATCCCTTAGTATTGCTGGATGCCATCCTGTCCTCTCTAGAGTTTTAATAGTTCCCTCAAGTAGCTTTAACGTAGCTCTATATGCTAACTCTCTAGGCATACCTGTAGCAACAGCACCTAACACTAAAGCATCAATAAGTTCAGCTATAATTCCAGGGCCGCTTCCTATGAGAGCTGTAAAGGCGTCCATATACTCCTCAGGTATCCAAATAGTATCGCCTATAGTACGGAATACCTCTTCTGCAATAGCTTTATCTTTACTACTTGCTGTTTTACCTGCAGATAATGCTGTTATAGATGACTTAACTATAGCATTAATGTTGGGCATAGCCCTTATAACTCTAGCTCCAGGTAGAGCTTCCTCGATAAGACGTGTTTTAACTCCAGCGATAACAGATAGAATAGTTTTACCATTGACAACATCCCTAATATCATTAATAACTATGGGTAGATGATACGGCTTAACAGATAATATGATGACGTCTGCTCTTCTACATGCATCCTTATTATCCCTTGTTGCTATAGCACCGAGCCCTCTGATTTTAGCTAGAGTTTCCTCGCTTCTTCCAGTACCAATTACGGTCCAATATGGCTTCTCTTTTCTTAATGCTTTAATTATAGTAGACCCTATTTTACCAGCACCAATAACTGATATAGTTAAATTGGTTTTCTGGAATCAAAACACCTCAACCAGTCATATGAGTTGTTAAACTCAATATAAACTTTATCATTGTAGTAACAGTGAAGCCTCCATCAAATTGAAATTTCTAAGTTGATTAGGAGCTCATAATCACCTATTTCATTAGATATTTACCTAGCAATAGGATACCTTTATAAAATTTGCACTAATACTCCTAACTTTGAAGAAGTACGTGCGGAGGAGGCATTCTATGCCCAAGGCACCTACTCTTGACGAAGTAGATATAAAAATACTGAAAGCTATTAGTGAAGCTGAAGCCGAAATAACATGTAAAGAGATAAGTGAGAAAACAGGAATAAATGTTAGGAAGATTGCAGCAAAAATGAGAAAACTCACAAAAATGGGGTTAGTAGAGAGGATAGAGAAAGGAAAATATAAGATTACAGAGGAAGGAAAAGCTAAAGTATCTTAAGGAAAGACATAAACAATATTACATCAAAACAATTTTTCACACCCCCTAATTCCTACCCTACCATGATTAACCATCCTACAGTACCATACCGATTAAAGCAAATAATAAAAAGGCGTAAAATGTAAAGTAAAGTTGGACTCTAGAGCGGCGGTCGTCTAGCCTGGACTAGGACCCCGGCCCCCCAAGCCGGTGATCCCGGGTTCAAATCCCGGCCGCCGCACCACATACCTAACATAACATGTAATGTTTCTACCTCTTCACTTACATTCAACTATGTGATAGAGGATGACTTACCCATATTGATATAGTAGAGTTAAATGTGAATCTTGTTAAGACTACCTGCTTATAAGCTTTAAACTATTTGTTAATGTTATATGCTTTGGTAATGTATATTTTAGCTGCCTTTATAACTGCATTACGCCACTCACTATCGTAGTAGAGTTTTGATAGTATAATTCTTGGTGGATAATCAATTAACTCCTTAATTGATTTTTTAAGGTGTTGTTTAAGGCTTTCTGGTATCATATCCTTTAAGTTATAGTCTTCACCCTCAATATCGGCTATCTCCATTATTATTAGTGTAATTCTGGTTTTCTCTTGAATATTGCTACTGGATCTATTCCGTAAATGTACATTCTCACTATTGTTGTATCGTATGGATCGCATATTTCCTCCTCTAAATTAGCAGCTACTACCTCATTTATATCTATGAGTTTCTTGATAAGTTCTACTCTTTCATCTTTAGGCATAATTCTGGGATCCGTCATAGCGGCTACATGGAATCTAACATTGTATTTTAATAGATTTTTTATTGCCTCAAATGGTATAGTAAATGCTTCCTGAACCGCACCAGTTCTAGCAGTAAATGCTTTAGCATATCCAGCTTTCAAACTTACTCTAACATGTACCTTCTCAAATTGTGAAATTTCTTTTACATAGTTTTTACTTGTACCAAACATTATACCATTAGTTTCAAGTATGAATAATTCTATCCTATTATCTCTCTCAAAATACTCAAGTAATTTAACTAGATGATCTCTACACAATGTTGGCTCGCAACCACTAATTCTAGCTCTTTTAACATTCCATATACGTGCTGCTTTAGCAATGTTCTTATATGCATCTTCCGCTGAATAGAATTTACCGTAGAGTTCAGGGAAATCCCTACTCCAATTACTCCAACAGAAGAAGCATCTAAGACAGCATCCAACAGCGTAACCTGTAGCAATACCACCATAAACACCTGTAGCATAGAATGATGTATATTTTCTAGAGTCACCATTACATACTATCTCTTCGGTTACTTTAGCAAGCCAGAGTGGATCGAAGGGTTTAAACCCTTTAGATAACATTCTAGGATATTCCATAACCCAATATACCTAGTTAGTGTGAGTTGTAACCCTAACATTCTACTCAATACTCCAGTTTAAATTTATGTGTTTAAACTTCCACTACACTTATTAGGTCTTACACACCTATACTTTCTAGGTGATGAACCGACCAATTTACTGAGGTGTGATGTGAGACGCCCTTTCTGAACTTCTATTCTCCATAGTCTAGAGTTTTAGGGTATAGTCATGTAATCACTATAGAATTTAATACCTTATTACCGTAGATTGTTAAAATTAGGGGTTAAGACTACTACAGTATAGTGAGTGGGGTTTAAAGTGTAATGTCACGAGTAAGTATTAGGGATTGGCTGATACTAACTGAAACTGTTAAGTTAGCTGAAGAGGTTAAGCCTAGTCAATACGCTAAACGAATTGTATTTAAAAGGTATGGTATTTTAGGAAGTCCTCGTGATAGGTTTTTAACAGCTCTATACTATGATATTATGAAGAGGCAAGGTATAATAGATAAGATAATATCTGAAGTAACTAACTCTCCATCACCATACATTCTCGATCCATGGTTAAGAGCTTCACTTAGAGTTACTATAGAGTTCTTCGTTTTTAAAAGGAGGCTTATCAAACATTCTAACTTAGATGAAGTTAAGAGTAGTGTAGCAAAATTCCTCTCTGATAAAACACACCCTTATGTGGGTATGTACTATTGGAGACTTATAAGTAAACTACTAGAATATAAATATCAACCGAGAAATGAAGTGGAAAAATTGGAGCTCCAATACTTTCTACCAGCATGGTTTATTGAGAAAATGAGAAAACTCCTTGGCGAAAAGGAGTCTAAAAAACTATTTGAAGCGTTAAATAGGAGACCATTAATAAGTATTAGGGTTAACACATTAAAAGCTACAGTTAATGAGGTTATTGAAGAGTTAGAGCGTGAAGGGAAGGAGGTTAAGGTTAGCTCAGTGGTACCAACTATTCTGAAATTCAAGGGACCCTATGATTTTGACGGCTCTAAACTGTATAGAGAGGGAAAGTTTGTTATTCAAGAGGAAGCAGCAGCACTAGCATCAATAATTCTTAATCCAAAACCTGGAGAGAAAGTTATTGATATGTGTGCTGCTCCAGGTGGTAAAACTATTCACATGGCTGAGTTAATG
>DQVH01000085.1 GCA_015661855.1 Desulfurococcales archaeon | reverse complement strand
GTAGCAATAGTTAATGACATCTCTACTGGTGAAACCCTTTTATCATAGTTTTTCACTGTATCTATACAGTTCTTAACTATCGATATTGCCTCTTCAGAACTTATACTTTCAACTCTACTATCGTAAACACCTTCAACGACACTTTTACCTAGCCGTTTAGGGAGACTAATCCAATACTTATCTTCAGATGATGCTTTAGCTATTTTAATAGCTCTCTCAATTACTTTATTAGCTTCTTCAGGTTTAGTAATTGATGCACCATAGCATGCTACTTTCTTACCAATTACTACTCTTAAGCCTAAACCTACTTTATGAACATAGTTTACATACTCAATTCTATCCTTGATAGCGTCTATACTTAGCCTCTTACCGCTAGCAATGTATACTTCGACTTCATTTACTCCTAAACTTAGAGCTTTATTGATAATCTTATCAACATCTATAATGCTATTGGTCATGGGCTATTCACCTACCACCAACAACTATTCTTCTAACTCTAATATGTGGACCTCCATCACCTACGTATACACTCTGACCACCCTTACCACAACCACCAAAAACACTAGTTCTAACTTTAAGTTCCCTACTAACTCCATCAACATGTTTTAGTACTTCAAGAATTGCTCCCGATAGAGTTACCCCCCTAACATACTCACATAGCTCACCCTTACGTATAATTCTTGAAACACCTACTGAGAATGTGAATGTTCCAGCTCCAGTATTTACTTCACCACCAGTAGCACCCTTACCTGTAACGTATAATCCGAAATCTACATCCTCTAATAGCTCTTCAAATTTCATATCACCTGGTAGCATGTATAGATTTGTCTGTCTAACTAGTGGTATATTTGCATAGTCTTGAGCTCTACCATTACCTGTACTCTCTAATCCAAGTCTACTAGCTGTAGTTCTTGAAGTTAGATACGTTTTTAGAATACCCTTTTCAACTATTACTGTTTTACCCTTAGCAACACCTTCATCATCGTATGGATGATATACACCACTACCATCAGCTAGAACACCCTCATCAACTATTGTTACTAGTTCACTTGCAACTTTCTCACCAAGTTTACCAGCTAAAACACTAGCACCAGACTCAACAATATCACCCTCACTAGCATGACCAAATGCTTCATGTAATAGTAGACCTACAATATCAGAATCCAATATAACAGTGTATGTACCTGGTGGAGGTGTTGACGCTTTAACTACTTCAACAGCTAGTTTTGATACTTCAGTAACTGGCTTCTCCCAATCTACACTCTTTATAAACTCGTATCCTGCAACTTTCGATTGAGAATCAGATACCCTCTCTAATCTATCACCCCACTTAGCAATACTAATATAGCGTAAACCTGTCATTGTAATATCTAGTTCTATATGTGAGTTTTCACTAGACATAAAGTACTTTTTAACCTTAACAGCTCCAAAACTAGTTATAGCCGACTTTACATCCTTAACGTCAAGTGCTATCCTATTTAAATCTAGGAGGAAACTAACCTTTTCTGATGGGTCGATAGTGAATGGATCTATTTTACACTCTGAAACCCTTACATCTCTAACAGGTTTAACACTAGCTAGAGATACCCTTCTACCACTCCCTCTAACAGATTTAGCTAGCTCAACAGCTTTATCTATAGCCTCTCTAACACTATCCCATACAGTATTAGTTGTTGCTGCAAAACCTAAATACCCATCAACTATAACTCTAACACCAATACCTCTATCCTCTGATGCAGAATACTCCCTTAAAACCCTATTATCAACAGTTATCCTCTCGTAAATTCTCTTCTCAAACCTTACATCAACATAGTCTACACCTAACTTTAAAGAATAGTCAATAGCTTTCTCAAGGATATCAAGTACTTCACTCATAAACTCTCAACCCACCTAAATTTATTGGGTGTAAACGTAAATAGATAAAACTTATTTTATACATAGGGTACACCCATATAACTTCCACTTTAACCTATTTACTGTAGCATTTTTAAAGTACAATATGAGAGACCTATACCGTGTAAGTAGTGAGTGGAATGGCTCAAAAGCTAACCCATATAGATAAAACTATATACGAGAAAATAGCTAGAGGCGATATTGAAGGTTTACCTCAAGATCTAAAACTCCACCTTAAATACGATAGGCTCTCTCCTGGACTTAGAGAAGCGTTAGCACTTAAAGCTATAGAGGTATTTAAAAGTGAGTATTCTAAATATGGTAGTCTAAGTAGAGCATTAATAGAAGTAGCTAAAACTATAACGAGTTTATGGATTAAAGTTTGTAGGGAAGCAGAGAGTATTGCTGAAGCATTTAAACCTATATACATACCACCTAAGATGATGGTTGGTGTAGGCCCTAAAGCTAAATACACTAATAAACCATTATATGCTGAAGAGGTTGGATGCTGGATTGAGAATGTAAAACCATATACTTACATAACATACTGGTTTAAATTCCCATACGATATATGGCCTGGTGATGGAGCTGAGTATGAGCCTTGGTCTATAGTTGTAGAGGAGAATAGAGTTATAGAGTATCAAGCTAGAACTCACTGGAGAATAGTACACATAAACCCAAAAATAGTACTACACATTAGGGGTAAGCCTTTCATAGCTTTTGCTGATCACGCACATACACCAGTACCAATACTTGATGTAGATAGTGTTTGCTCACTACTAGATGTATCTATTGGAGAACTACTAGAGAAACCTGAACACTATATTTCAAAACTAGTAGACTTTACGGGTAGGGGTAAACCTATTTCAGTAGAGAAATTATCAACTGT
>DQVH01000003.1 GCA_015661855.1 Desulfurococcales archaeon | reverse complement strand
TAGTGTAAGAGTACTTAAAACACTATATACGTTAAGGAAGATCTATGAGTACCATACTGGTAGGAGGAGGATTATCTGGCCTCCAATAGTATTTTGGAGGAGAACGCTATCTAAACTCATATTAAATTCTGAAATGATACTTAAGGTTATGGGTACTACAATACTAGGTAAATCAGGTGTTAAAGGTGTCGAATACAAACTTAGAAAAATCTGAAGTAGAGTATGTTAAGAAGGTAACTGATAGAGTACTGTCAGAAGTTAGTAAGATTATTGTTGGTAAAGTTAGAGAGATAAAAATGATTCTAGCTAGTCTCTATGTTGGTGGCCACGTACTGTTAGAGGGTGTTCCCGGAGTTGCTAAGACAACTCTAGCTAAAACGATAGCTACAGTACTACAGTTAGAATTTAGGAGAATTCAGTTTACACCAGACCTACTACCATCAGATATTATTGGTACTATGGTTTATAACCCTAAAACTGGAGAGTTCAATGTTAGATTGGGACCTATATTTGCTAATATAATATTAGCTGATGAGATAAATAGAGCTAGCCCTAAAACCCAATCAGCATTATTAGAGGCTATGCAGGAGAGACAGGTAACTATTGAGGGTGTAACATATAAACTTCCAGACCCCTTCCTAGTACTTGCAACACAGAATCCAATCGAACTTGAGGGAACGTATCCTCTACCAGAAGCACAACTCGATAGATTCTTCATGAGGATAATAATCGATTATCCAAGTAAATCCGAGACAGTAGAGATTCTGAAAAGGCTTAAGAGGATATACGATTTTAAAGTAAAGCCTGTAGCATCAGCTAAAGATATACTAAAAATTAGAGAGCTTGTATGGAAAGTGTATGTTGACGAGTCAATACTAAACTATATAGCTGACATAGTTGAAGAGTCTAGAAGACATTCAGCAGTTAGACTTGGAGGTAGCCCTAGAGCTGCAATAGCATTACTAATGGCGTCAAGAGCACTAGCATTAATGGATGGTAGAGACTATGTAATACCAGATGATGTTAAAGAGGTTGCTGAACCAGTATTAAACCATAGGATAATCCTATCAACAGAGGCAGTATTTGAGGGAGTTAAACCAGTAGACGTCATAAGGGATATATTGAAGCGTGTACCACCACCATAACTAGAAGAGGGAACATTAAGTTTTGAGTGAAATAACACTACCAGTACTCCTCTCACCTAGAGGTAAAGTATTCATTCTAGCATCAGCACTACTCATAGCATTAGGTTTCACATCACCACATAACATAGTATTCCTTACACTACTTACTACAGGTTTAACTTTAACATTACTATTAATTATCATGAAGTATATTGTACAGTTAAGAGTTAAAGTGTTAAGCAATATAAGGGTTGAAAGAAGTATTAAGGGGTCATTTATTGAAGGTGATACCCATACGAATACTCTAATATTCTACAATCCAACACTTATACCATTACACAATGTTGAATTCATTGACAACCCTCCAAAAACATTTACGATAGTAGATGGATCTACCTCGGGAATACTCATACTACCACCTAGAGGTATAGCTCAACACGAATACAAGTTTAAACCATTAATAGGTAGACATAGCTTCGGTAAATTAAAGGTTATTGTTAGGGATCCACTAAGCCTATTCTTTACTGAAACAAGCATAGGTGAAACTTCAGAGTACAAGTTTAAACCTAAAATTACACCTATTAGGGAGAAGAGAATACTATCAGCAATAACTACAGCACCATTCGGTACATCTAAAGCTAGAATTAAGGGTGTTGGACAGGAGTTTACCGATGTAAGAGACTACATACCAGGTGACGACTTTAGATATTTAGAGTGGAAAGCTACAGCACGTACAGGTAAATTGAAGGTTAAAGAGTACGAATTAGAAGCTCATTTAAGAGTAGTATTCATACTTGATGCAACAAAGACAATGTACTATGGTGTAGTAGGTAATACTAAACTAGAATACTCAGCTAGAGCAGTAGCAACAATATCTAAACTACTACTGGATAGGGGAGATTACGTTGGACTAACAGTCTACCTAGGCGGAGACAAATACCATATAGTACCGTTAAAACGTGGTAGAACACATATAAACAGCATACTCAATGCACTAGCAGACATTAAACCATACACTGAGGATAAATCAAAGCTACCACAGGTTATAGCAAAATCCCTAATTAAAGGGACTAGTTGGGGATATAACCTAGTACTGTTGATTACAGATTTAGAGCCTTACGATGAGAAACTATATAGTGAAATAGTTAACACACTATGTAGAGCTAGAGAACTCAAAAACATAGTATACATTATATCCCCATATACACCACTATTTGAGCTTGAAACATTAAATGGATTTAGTAGAGCACTCTATAGAATACATGTTGCTAGAAGTTGGGAAACTAGAGAGACAATACTGAAAATCTTTACTACTAAGGGTATACCAGTAGTAAATGTTGGGCCACACGATATAGTAGAAACTGTAATGAAGAGAGTTGAGGCTTTAAGATACCATGTACTACTCTAAACTAGCTAAAAACATACACGTAATAGTACCTCTCATTACATCAATAGCTACCTCAACATACACTATATACATGCTAACGTTATCGAATGCTAGTGTTATAACTGGTAATCTAGCTAGACTACTACTATACACTCCCACAATAGTCTCATCAATAATGTTGAATATACTATCACCTTACACTATAGGGTTACTAGGGTTAATACTTGTAACAGTGTTCATCTGTAAGGGTAGAATGTCTAAGGCAGTAATAGTGTTAACACTAGTATACCTGTATAGCGTACTATTCCTAGTTGACACTTTAAACACTATACCGCTGTATGTTAGTAGTCTAATCATACTGCTAGTATCGTATGGGTGGATTCGTGGAATATACTATACTCCTACACGGATATCTAGTGGTAAAGTGAGATTCATTGTATCACTAATTGCTGAGTATATATTGGTCTACATTATAGCATTAGCTTTCTCAACATGGTATACTAGGCTACTATTCTACATTATCCACACACTACCAGGTAGAATGCCGTATCCTCTATCATTAATATACTCTATGATTATAGAGACTAGAGTAGGAGTACTCCTAGCAACAATAGTGGTATTTCTTGTACTCCTATGGCTTATTAACCAGATTACTGAAACACTACTACTCAAATACACGTTAACTAGGGATACAGCTTTATTGATTGTTAGAAGGGAGCTATCATTACTGAGGAGTAAAGTGTTAACAGTGGAATCTCATGGAATACTAGACTACACAACTACATTTCTAATACTTCTACCAGTATACCCATTCATATTAATGGTGGTAGGTAGAGTAATCGATAGCCCTCTAAACCATGTACTATCACTCATAGTATACCTAGTTATAGCTAGAGTGGTAAAGGATTGGATTAAATCAGTAGTTCAAGGTACACTATCATTTAAAACCCTTTTAGCTCTCTCCATAATTACACTCATAATCGTTTTTACATTGTATACTATTAACGGCTATAACCCCATAGTACTCGTTAAGAGTATTATTGAGGGTAGAGGTATAGCTTACGACCTATTTAAAGAATATATTTTAGAGTTTGAGAGGAGAGTAATAGCTATAGAGGACTACGTAAAACACTTTGAGGAAGTAGTAAAGCTAATTATACATGTGATGTGGGGTTAGGTTATGGCTAAAATTGATGCTAAATCGGTAATAGTGTGTGGTATAGGTGTAGTCTTACTTGGTGTAAGTATATACTTCTTCCTGTTAGGAGTATCACTAATGGTAGACTATCATGTAGCACCATCACTACTAGCAGCTGCAATAGGTTTCGCCTGTTTATCTGCATCAATAACTCTACTTAGATCATGGATTATAAGTAGGGCTGTTGAAAAAGAGTAAATAGTGTACTCTTTATAACATGTAGAAGATAGAGTTAAACACTAAACTTACCTAGTACTTTCACTCTCTGAGAGTATACGAACCGCCTCTAAGGCTATCCTTACCTCCCTTTCAATAGCTTTAACCACCTCCTCTCTTAACTCTCTACCCTTAGATGCACCTACAATTCCTTTACCTGTACCTTCAGCTAAATTTCCATCAACTACTAGTATTGCTCCAGCCTTAAACCCCTTTATCGATGCAATAGTGAATATTGTTGAAGCCTCCATTTCAACAGCTATAACATTGTATTCTCCCCATTTAAGTAGTATCTCTAGGTCATCGTAGAATGCGTCATCAGAAAGTATTATACCCTCCCTAACTTCTACGCCAAGTTTTCTAGAAGCTTCAATTAGAGCCTGGTATACTTTAGGGTGTGCTACTGCAGGATACGCTTTATCAACATATCTAGCTGATGTACCATCCCATCTAACTGCAGCATAAGGTACAATAATTTCACCTATACCTATACCACGCTTTAATGCACCACAAGTACCAACTCTAATGAAAACTCTAGTTCCACATTTAGCAAGCTCCTCTACAGCTATTGCTGCTGAGGGACCACCAATACCAGTTGAAGCTACTGTTAATCTAACACCCCTATAGCTACCAGTATACACAACAAACTCTCTATTCTCACTAACAAGCCTGGAATCATCAAGGAACTTTGCTATCAAATGAGCTCTCTTAGGGTCTCCAGGCAACAACGCATATTCTGCCACATCGTTACTACTGATCAAGAGATGAGGCATCATATTCATGTCTTACACCACTGTATAGTTGTTTAGGCATTGATATATAAGCTTT
>DQVH01000059.1 GCA_015661855.1 Desulfurococcales archaeon | reverse complement strand
GAGAGTGATGAAAGCTTTATTATTGAGAGTGTTAGGGGAAGGCAGGTATTAGATTCAAGAGGTAATCCTACTGTTGTAGCTGAGGTATTAACTAGTGGTGGTGGTGTAGGAGTAGCATATGTACCAGCTGGTGCATCAACAGGTAAGTATGAAGCATTTGAGTTAAGGGATAAGGGTAAGAGAGAGTTTAGAGGTAAAGGTGTTACTACAGCTGTTAGAAACATAAATGAAGTTATAGCTCCAGAAATTACAGGTATTGATTCTAGAATGCAGAGGGACATAGATAATACTATGATAAATCTCGACGGAACACCAAACAAGTCAAAACTTGGTGCAAACGCTATACTAGCAGTCTCACTAGCAGTAGCTAAAGCAGCATCAGATACCTATGGCGTACCTCTATTCTTCTATCTAGGGGGACGTAGAGCACGTATACTACCAACACCATTACTAAACATCATTAATGGAGGTAAACACGCAGGTAACGAACTGAATATACAAGAGTTTATGATAGTCCCCGGTAATGCAGAATCATTTAGTGATGCATTAAGGATGGCGTGTGAGGTATACTATTCATTAAAGGACATACTGAAGGAAAAGTTTGGAGCAAGCGCTATTAATGTTGGTGATGAGGGAGGATATGCTCCACCAATGAAAACTACAAGAGAAGCTTTAGATACACTAATTGAAGCCATAAAGAGAGCTGGATATATACCTGGACAGGACATTGCTTTAGCATTAGATGCTGCATCATCAAACTTCTATAATGAAAGTAAAGGAGTATACGTTATAGACGGTATGGAGCTTACGAGAGATAAAATGATAGACTATTATATCAGATTAGTAGATGAATACCCAATAGTCAGTATAGAGGATCCACTACATGAGGAGGATTTTGAGGGATTCCAGATAATCACTAGAGAGCTCGGTAAGAGAGTGTTAATTGTTGGCGATGACCTTTTTGTGACAAATCTTGAGAGGTTAAGAAAGGGTGTAAATATGAATGCAGCTAACGCTTTAATAGTTAAAATGAACCAGATTGGTACTCTAACAGAAACTATTGATGTAGTTGAATACGCCTTAATAAATAACTATAAAGCGATAATAAGTCATAGAAGTGGTGAAACTGAAGATACAACTATATCTGACCTAGCGGTAGCGTTAAATACGGGACTTATAAAGACTGGTGCACCAGCAAGAGGAGAGAGAACAGTAAAATATAATAGATTATTGAGGATAGAGGAGCTACTGGGCTCTCATGCTACATACTTAGGATTTAAAGTATTCCCCAAAAAACCTACGTAACCTTAGAAAGCTAGGCTATGATGAAGGTTAAAAGCGAAGATTGGTGATTGAAGCCAGGCTTCTGAGCCTAAAAATACTTATTTCCCTTCTTAATTTCACTATTCCCCATTCCTTAGCTCTGTTTTGGTGGTGTAGGTAATTTCTCTCCAGAAACACTAGTTGCTGATGGTAGTTCTGGGAATTTCTCTTTCATTCTCTGTTCAGCTATTACTGATGCCTCTTCTAAAATCTTTTTAGCTTCACTACTAGCTATGGTGAAGTCTACAGTGTGGCCTGTGAACTCACCTGCTTCAATAATGACGCTATGTAGTAGTTCATCTATTTCGCTTAATTCAAATGCTATTTCGGGTACAACGCCCATAAGTTGCTTTTTAAGGTCCTTTATAACATTGACTATTGGAGCCATAGTTACGAGTATATCGCCTAACTCTTGTATGGTTTCGAGTCTTAACGCTATCTGTTCTAAAGCTAGTTGTGCTCTTAGTAGAGTTTTAGCTATCTTCCTTATTTCAGCTACCTCATTAGCGTATATTGTTGCTCTCGCAGTATCTTTAGCCATTTGTGCATCAATAACCTTCTCAAATAGCACTTTATCCCTCTCCTGAAGTCTACATAGCATATGCTCTAACCTACTAACCTGAACCTTTATCCTATAGAGGGCCATAGCTATCCTCTGTCTCATTGGTGGAGGTGGATAGATCATTTTTCTTAACCTATTTCCCAAACCCATTTTACTTTCAACACTCCATTCTTTAGCCATTTTCTCTAAACGAGAGGGCATACTTATTACACCAAACCTGAGGTTACAACATAGTTTTATATTTAAAAGTTGGGGGGTTAGAGATATAGTACTATACTTTACCCTACGTAAAGATCATCATTAAAGTACGTAATTACATAATGTTCTACCAGTACTGGTGTATAATAACCCATACCCCCTAACCCTTAAATATCAAGGGAAGTGAGAAATCAATCTTTACGAGTAGTGCTAGACTGGAGGTGTAAGTAAGTGAGACTCTTAATTGACGAATTCGAAAAGTACATAGGGCGTCCTTTAAAAGACCCTTATGGTAGAGATGTAGGGTACATAGTGTCATTCTATGCTGATGTTAGTGGAGTAGTTAATGAAGTTGAGGTAGAACATTCAAACGGTACATTCAAGAGTTATCCAATATACCAGTTTAGCTTTGAAAAGGATGGAATAATACTTATACCAACATGGAAAGCGGAAGCACTAGAGGTTATGAAGCAGCTAGAAATAGTTAGAAAGAGAATGAAAGCTCTTAATGAACTACATGATAAG
>DQVH01000089.1 GCA_015661855.1 Desulfurococcales archaeon | reverse complement strand
TCACGTGTTATCGGTTTACTACTTAACTCAACGAAGTACCATTCTCCAGGTTTACCCTTTTTAGCTACTGGTGGTGTCCCCTCTTTTAAGTGTACACTCATAGTTTTATCGTCGAAATACTCCTCTATTTTCAGTTTTGTTTTAGGTTTAGGCTTGATATATAGTACTCTTATGCCTAGTGCTTTAGCTACTTCTGCTTGAACTCTATCACTAACTACTAGTATTGCATTAAGCTCCCATGCTAAATCCCTTATAATAGCATCGATAGCTCCAGCATGAGCATACTTTATGTCGTGCGGTTTCGGTCTTTCACCTACTATTTCAAACTTTATTAGCCCTTCACTAGCTAGCTCCCTTAACCTACTAATCTCCTTTAAACCTAGAAATCCTATAACCTTGCCTTGATTAGCTTGATTTTCTAGTTCAGATATGGTTACTTTATGGACGATGACTCTCCCTCTAATCTTACCCTCTTTAACCATTTTAGAGACTACTCCTTCGATAATAACACTAGTATCAACTACGTATACCTCCTCTTCCCCCTCTACACCTGCTACTGGTACCTCTACTGACATCATGACATTTCATCCTAGTGTAAGAGTACTACTCCAGCTAAATATGTTTATACTAAGCGGTTGAGAACTTATATATAAACCTTAATTAACATAGTTAGGTAGCGAAATGTGGTGAGCATGTAATGAAGGGTAGGTATATTCAGATAGGTGTTGCAGCTTCAAGCGATATACACCCTCTAGAGAAAGCAGTAGTTAAAACCAGAATGTTTGTTCGTGAGCTAAGTAGATTTAAAAATGTAGCTATAATTATGGGTGGTGGCGGTGGCTTAATGAATATAGTTTCTGAAGAAGCATACAAGTATGGTATTCCAGTTATAGGGGTTGTACCATTAGAAATAGAGAATGTAGGTGAAGGACATTACTGCTGGAATCCATTTAATACATTCATTATAAAAACTGGTGTAACATTTCCTGCTAGAAGTATACCTATTGTTAGAAGTAGTGACTCATTCGTAGTTTTAGGTGGTGGTATAGGTACTATGATTGAAGCATTACTAGCATATGAGTGTGGTATACCAACAATAATAATTGATGATACAGGCTATCCAAGTGATAATCTAAAACTACTAGCAAGAGATGGATACTTCGACCATAGAAGGATAGTTAAAGTAGAGTTTACAAGTGACCCCAGAGAGGCAGCTATTAAGGCATATAAGTACGCTATTTCTAGAAGGGGATTGAAGTAGTAATATCCTACAGTAACGTTATAGTTTTACCTATTAAACGTATTAGCCCCCTTCTCACCAGTTCAGCAATACATTTATGAACTGTACTCTTATTCAAACCTGTCTTAGATATAATTATTGGTGTAATATCCTTTATATCGAGAGGTCCAAACTCTAATATAGCATCTTTAATGGCGTTATATACTAACTTTAAGTTTCCATAAAGCTCTACCTTGTAGTCGTATACTCCATTAGAATCTATAATTACTTGAACCTCCTTTTCATATGATTTTAGTAGAAATACTCTACCACTACTACTGGTACGGTGTATATGTATTTTCGTAGCGTAGATCCCTCTAAACCTAGATAGTATTGATGGTTTCTTATCAGCTAGTATTAGAAGGTGTTTAGCTAAATTCCTCCAAGACCTAGCTATACTTGAACACTCATCATAGTTTACTGAAGCATTATAAATGAATATTCCGTACTCACCACTACTAGGTAACTCCTTTACAGAATTAACTACTCTAACAAAACCTTCAATATCAACATTAAACCTCTTAGCAGCATTTACTAATACATCTACTCTGAATAGCCCATTACTAACATCGACTAGATATGCTAAATGCCTACTACCACTAATATACGATACTAGTAGATGAGCTAGAATAACCTGTTTTACCCACTCTATATTAGAAATGAATATTACTGGCTTCCTTAACGGCATTAATAAACTCTCTAAACTACTACACCTTAAATCCAATAGCACAATACTATCCCTCTAGACTAGTATGAGGGTTTTAAGTTTAAATTTACCCTATTTAACCATTCTACTTCACCTATAGCTCTTTAAATACCCTTCTCTAGTTACATGGTGGTGTAATGTGAGAAGAGTAGTATTAATAATACTCCTCATTCCCATCCTACTATCAATACTTACACTCAACCTTAAACTTACATTAGCAGATAGTAGCTGTATTATTGTAAGTGTTTTCAGTTTTAACAAGTATAGTAAGAGAAGTATATCGAATTACCCTATAGGTGTACCTATAACTATTACTGGAGATAATGGTGTTAATAAAACTATAAACGTACCTGTTAGTGAGTGTAAACTACCACCAGGTACATACACTATTACAGCACCATCTACATATACAGACCCGTGGGGTACCGTTTTCACATTCCACTCCTGGCTTAGAAAGGATATAATAAGAACACAAATCATATACAGTAGGAGTGTAAAGTTAAAGCTTAAACCTGGAAGTATCGTATGTTTAGAACTAAGATTTACATTTACTAGGGGATTCTACTACTTAAATATCAAGTTTAAAGATGATTACGGGTATAGAGTTAGAGTACCTAGTAGTCAAGTTAGAATTTATAGGGGAGAGAGGTACTATGGCTACTTAAAGTATAATATCGGTACTGTATCTTACTGGAATATAAGAGTTAATGGAGACTATAGAGTAACACCATACCTATGGTCTGATAACTATAAGATTACAGTTCCAGCGAAATTTATTGGTACTAATGGTTATGCATACT
>DQVH01000008.1 GCA_015661855.1 Desulfurococcales archaeon | reverse complement strand
CCCGATAGATAGTGTATATGCGTAAAGAAGTAGTAAGGATCTACCATTAAGTTGAATGAGGAGCTCTTGCTCTTCAAAGATATGTGTTTAGCGGGCCCGCGGGGATTTGAACCCCGGACCTCCGGCTCCGAAGGCCGGCGCCCTATCCAGGCTAGGCTACGGGCCCCTTCTAAACCCGGTACTATCTTGTTTTAGTCCCCTTAATATCTTATTTTAGTAGGTATTGGGTATTCTGGGTTGTTTAGTTTTTTGTGAGAGGGTTATCTTCATAAATCTAGTTATAGGGTTATAGGTTATAGATTAGTAGTGGTTGATAGTGTATGCGTCAGCTTACACTTGATGTGTTCCTTAGGGGTGAGGTTGAGCGGAGCAGAGTGGCTAGTGTAGGGTCTAGTGGTGTTTCTGAGTCTCAGAGTGGTGTAGGTGTTGTTGAGGATAAGCCTGAACTAATATCTGAGTTTAAGTTTGAGATTAAGGAGCCTAGGGATACTGGTCAATGCTATCTACTTTCAGTAGTATATGATGGTAAGTCTCGTAGAGCACTAGTTAAACTCTATGATCCAGAGTGTGATGACATATACTTCTGGTATGATAATACCGGTCATAAACCATACTTTCTAGTAGATATACCACCAGATAAAGTTAAGCAGATGTCTAAAGTTGTAGGTCATCCAGCATTCGATCATGTTGAAGTTGTTGAGAAGTATGATCTACTTGAGGATAGAAGGAGGGTTATGACTAAAATTGTAGTTAAGGATCCTAAAGCTGTTGCTGTTTTGAGAGAGTATTTCCCTAAAGCTTGGGAGGCTAAGATAAAGTACCATGACAACTACATTTACGATAGAGGACTCATACCGGGTATGCTCTATAGAGTTGAGAATGGCAGTCTAGTCCCAGTAGACCCTGAAATCCCAGAGGATATTGTTAAGAGTATTGAGGAGGTATTTGATGAGGATAGTAGGAGTCTTGCTAGAGAGTGGCTCCCCATATTCCAAACTCCACCACCAAACCTTAAGAGAGTAGCATTAGATATTGAGGTTTACACTGAAACTAGAGAGCATATACCTAACCCCATTAAAGCTGAAGAGCCAGTTGTAAGTGTAGCTTTTGCAGGTAGTGATGGGTATAGGAGAGTCCTAATACTACTATCAGAGAAGACCATACGTAACGGTATAGGTGAACCACCTGAAACACTACCGAAAGATGTATGGATAGAGTTTTTCGATAACGAGAAGGCTATGATTCTTGAGGTTTTCAGAGTAATCAATAAGTACCCAGTACTACTAACATTTAATGGTGATAATTTCGATTTAAACTACCTATACCATAGAGCTTTAAAACTTGGTATTAGTAGAAGTGAAATACCACTATCTATTACTGAGGATGGTTCAGTTAGAATACTTAAAGGTGTACACTTAGACCTATACAAGTTCTTTGAGAATAGAGCTATCCAGGTATACGCTTTCGGAGATAAGTATAAGGAGTACACGTTAGATGCTATAGCATCTGTATTTCTAGGTGTAAGGAAGATTCAGTTAGATGCGTCAATAGCTGAGTTAACACTTTCAGAGTTAGCTTCGTACAACTTTAGAGACTCATATCTAACATTATCCCTAACAACATTTGATGATAATCTCGTTATGAAGCTTATAATACTACTCATGCGTATATCGAGATTGTCAATTGAGGATGTGTGTAGACTTAAAGTTTCAAGTTGGATTAGAAACCTATTCTACTGGGAGCATAGGAGGAGGGGTTACCTAATACCGTTATCTGAGGATATTATTGAGAGGAAGGGTACAGCTGTAACTTCAGCTACAATTAAGGGTAAAAAGTATGCTGGAGCAATAGTGATTAAACCTGAAACTGGAGTGTACTTTAACGTTGTTGTAGTAGACTTTGCATCACTATACCCTAGTATCATTAAGAAGTGGAATTTAAGTTATGAAACTGTTAACTGCCCTCATGAAGAGTGTAAAGCTAATAGGATTCCTGAAACGAAACACTGGGTTTGTTTGAGGAGGAGGGGTCTTACAGCTGAAATTACTGGTTTACTTAGGGATTTCAGAGTTAAACTGTATAAGAAGCTTAGTAAGAGAAAGGATTTACCAAAGCATGAGAGGGAGTGGTATGATGTTGTTCAGAGAGCTATGAAGGTATACATTAACGCATCCTATGGTGTATTCGGTGCTGACACATTCCCACTATACTGTCCACCAGCAGCTGAAAGTGTTACAGCTATAGGTAGGTATACTATCAAGAAGACTATTAGTAAAGCTCAGGAGATGGGGTTAAACATAATATATGGTGATACAGACTCACTATTCATAAACAATCCTAAACCTGAACAACTACAGAAGCTTATAGAGTGGGTTAGTAGTGAACTAGGATTAGATATTGAGGTTGATAAGGAGTATAGGTATGTTGCATTCTCAGGTAGAAAGAAAAACTATATCGGCGTATTAAAGGATGGAACTGTCGATGTTAAAGGCCTTGTAGGTAAGAAGAGGAATACACCAGAATTCCTAAAGAAAGCATTCAATAAGGTTATTGATGTACTTAGAGATGTTAAGGATAAAGATGAATTTGATAGAGCAATAGCTAAAATTAAGGATATTGTTAGAGAGTGTTATGAGAAGTTAAAGTTTAAAGAGCTAACACTAGACGAACTAGCCTTCAAAACAACACTATCAAAAAATGTTGAAGAGTATACTAAGAATATTCCACCACACGTTAAAGCAGCTAAAATGCTTATAAGTGTTGGTAAACATGTTTCAGCAGGTAGTATAATAAGCTATGTTAAGGTTGGATCAAAGGTTGGAGTAAAACCTATACAACTAGCTAAACTTGATGAAATCGATACTAGTAAGTACATTGACTACATTAAGACAACATTTAAACAAGTACTTGACGCATTAAATATCGAGTTAGAGGAGCTTATGGGAACATCTAAACTAGAGTTATTCTTAAAGTAGCTTAGTACTCTACTCTCTAAGACTTTATAGTTCCTCCTCTAACTCTAAATCCTCAAGGTCTAGTAGTTCACTAGAAGACTTCTTAGTTGTTGAGTCTATAGCCCAATTCTCTAAATCCCTTTTAACATCCTCGTTAATGTATAGTGATATTAAGTATATCCTTCTATCGTAGTAGTCGTCACCCTGCCACTCATTATCGTAGGATACTACGTATACTGGTATATCGAATACTGCGTATCCATCACTAGTTCTCCTCAAATTATACTTAGAGTATTTCTCGTACTGTTCTCTAGTTAATGGTAGTTTTAGTGATACCTCATACTTATCCCTTATGACAACAAAGTCTGATTTATCTGGATCCCATAGCTCTGTAGTTTTCTTAACAATCTCCTTTAGAATACTGTTTATCTCACCTTTAACGATCTTTGACTCTTTAACTTTACCCTCTTCAGCATGTATTATTAATACTTCATCCACCATGGTTTATACGCCTAAGATCATTACCTCTAGACGTCTATTTAAACTCTATTCGATATATGTCTTTCTAATGATTGGGGTATTTGGTAGAGGTAGATTACGTGTTTTATACCCTCATCGTAGAATACTACTTCCCTTAAAGGTTTCCACCCTGGTATTTTGAATTCATGTGATACTACTCTAGCTCCAGGTTTAAGCTCTCTCTCGAGTTTAGGTTTCAATCTCTCATTAACACTTGTTAGTAGGAATAGTGTTACAACTGTTGCTTCACTAATATCGATTTTAAACATATCACCATGTATTATTACTGCTCTATCCTCTATCCTTAAATCTCTAATTCTCTTACGTGCGTGATTCACTAAATCCTCTCTCAACTCTATACCAACAGCCTTTTTAACGTTAAACTCTTTAACAGCTATTATAACTATTCTTCCATCACCAGACCCTAAATCGTAGAGTATATCGTCTGGTTTAACAGATGCTATTTGGAGCATTTTTCTAACAACATTCTCAGGTGTTGGAACGTATGGTACGTAGATAGAGTAGTCACCATAATGTGACATTACATTCTACACCTTGACATTATAGGCTATTATGATAGTATTTTCAGCTTTCTACCATGCCACTCGTACTTACCCTGCTTTAAAGCCTCAATTATCCTTCTAGCATTCTTATCGTTAGGGTGTCTCCTTAAATGTCTTTCAAGCTTCCTTATGAGTCTTAGCTTCCTCGACACATATACCACCCTAACCAATTGAGGGTATACTCCACCTTATAAACCAAGCTTAAGTTTAGGTGTTTAGAGTAGACCGTTCAACACTACTACTCCCAACAGCTATTAAACTTTGGAGAATATTCCCCCGACACTAATATACTCAAAGTAGAATAGTAGTAGACTTGGACACGAATTACTTATTACCTCTGGGTGGTGCTCGGAGTATAGCCTCTCACATCACCCCGTTATGGTCTGATCCCGGATTCCTCCTCATAGCACCCTCAGTATGGATAGTGTTCTCCCGTAGGATATTAAGTTTTGTTATTAATGTTAGCTAATAGGGGTCGTTAATGTTTTAAATTTATACTGGTTCTAAGATTAGTTTGGGTAGGGTTATGGTTCGTTTTAGGTTTGGTCCTGCTGGTAAACCTGTAGAGTATAGGGGTTCTACCGTTGATATACCATTCTTCCTTAAGAGTATTGGGTTAGATGCTTTCGAGTATCAGGCTGTTAGGGGTGTTAGAATATCTAGAGAGGATGCTGAATTACTGGGTGTTAACGCTAGAAAATCTGATGTACTAGTGTCCATTCATGCACCATACTATATAAACTTTTCATCTCAGAAGGAGGATGTTATTGATAGGAGTGTTGAGAGACTATGTGAAACAGTTAAAGTTGCAAACTATATGGGAGCTTATGTTGTAGTCTTCCACCCAGGATACTATGGTGGTTTTAAACCTGATGAGGCTTTGAGAAAGGTTATATCGGGTTTACTGAGGGTTAGAGAGTTTATGGAGAGTGAGGGTATAACCAGTGTATGGCTTGGCCCTGAAACTACAGGTAAGACTTCACAGGTAGGCTCAGTAGATGAAGTTATAAGTATATGTAGGGAGGTTGGTAAGTCGAGACCGGTTATTGACTGGGCTCACATATATGCTAGGAGTAAGGGGACGTACATTACCAGTATTGATCATGTAATTGAAGTTATAGATCGTATTGAGAAAGAGCTTGGTAGAGATGCTTTAAACCCACTACACTGCCACTTCAGTAAAATATCTTATGGTAGAGGTGGTGAGAGAGAACACGTAGTCTTAGCAGATAAAGCTCACGGACCAGACTTTAAAATCGTATGTAAAGGGCTCTTAGAGGTTGGTGTAGACACTGTAATCATATCTGAAAGCCCAATACTTGAAAAAGACGCTCTAGTTATGAAGAGAGTTTATGAGGAGCTTCTAAGTGCTTACAAGACTTAGACGTATATCCAGGAGACTAGTTAAACCAGTAGTAAACATACTGTTAAAGCTAGGTATTAGAGCAAACCATTTAACACTACTATCTCTAACACTTCTACCACTATACGTATACTCGTTAACTGTAAAGTGGGGTATTATAGCAATAGTAGTACTCGTTATAATTGGGTTTCTAGATTTAGTTGATGGTGAACTAGCTAGAGCTAGAGGTGAAAGTACACCTTTAGGTTCATTCCTAGACTCATTTACTGATAGAGTTGTTGATGTAGTAGTTATAGGAGGTCTAATACTATTAGGGT
>DQVH01000063.1 GCA_015661855.1 Desulfurococcales archaeon | reverse complement strand
GGTATACCGTGGGGTGACTCTATATCTGTACCTCTAATCTTAGTTATACCCCTATTTGTTGCTAGTATTATTATTGGTGCAAGTTCACTCTCCATAGCCTTACTTAGGAATGCAAAAGCCTCAATATCTAACATGTGGACATCGTCAATAAATAGTACTCCAGGTATTATCTCTGCTTTACCTTCATCAACGAGTTTTTTAACCTCCTTATCAACTCTCTCCCTAACCTCACTAGATATCTCCCTCTCCATTGGTACACCGAATAGTAGTGATATTAGTCCTCCCTGTCTAGCTAGTGATAGGTCTAGTTGATGTAATGTTACAACGTGAACAAACTCCTTCTCTTTAAGTATTGGTCCTGAAGGCATAGATATGTATGTTTCAGTTTCGATATCGTAGTACTTCGCTTTATCAACTCCTTTAACTCTACCTACACGTGTAACTCTACCAGTCTCACTATCAATCCATATTACGTCGCCAACCTTTATACCCTTAGATAGAAGCTCCATAGTTATATCTGAGTCTACGGTAAACGTTTTCTCCTCATCCCTAGTTGCTAAAGTTATTCTCGCACTACTAGGAACTCTAGTATACGGGTTGTATGGGTGTCTGGTAAATCTTATCTTTAAGCTCTTAACAACACCCTCATAAACCCTCCTTACCTCTTTAAGTCTAACACCAATAGCTCTCCTCATAGCCTGCATTAAGACTTCAGTTTTCTTCATTTCTGCAGAGAATACTTCTGAAGCAGATAACATTACGAATGGTGTATCCTCACCAAGCTCTCTAGCTATAGCTATAGCTAGTGCTGTTTTACCTGTACCTGGTGGGCCTACGAGAAGTATTCCTCTACCAGCCATCTTACCCTCCTTAATCATTTTAACCACTATTCCAGCAGCTTCTCTAGCTTCAACCTGTCCAACCATACCATCAGCTATAAACTTGGCTTTACCCTTTGAGTCGAGACCTAAACCAGTAATATGGCTATGAGCACTAATACGTTCAAATCTACCCTCCCTAACCTCAACTATTTCAGGCAATAACACCACCCCCACTTGGAGGAGATGTAGAGAGGCGATATCTCCGCTTTCAATTCTTGTGTATTTCCACTATATTCCCTGATGTGTGGTTATTGATTCATGTATTTAAGTTTTTCTATGTATTAGGTTAAGTGTACTTGAGTGTTTCAAGATAGTTATAAACCGAGATCCTCATGTATTTCCTGTAGTGCTTTTAGCGATAACTCCATAAACTTCTCTAATGGTATACCTAGACGTTCACACAGTTTAATATCATCTCTTCTAACTCTTCTAGCAAAATCCTTCTGTTTAAACTTCTTCATTAAGGAGCTAACCTTTACCTCACTAAGCTTCCTACTTGGCATAACTAGAGCTGTCGCAATAATTAATCCTGATATCTGATCTGCTGCTTTAAGAGCATAAGCTAACTTTGAATTACATTTAAACCCTGTTAACTCATTATGAGCTTTAATAGCATCTAAAGCCTCCTTAGGAAGTTTACCTTTAAGTATATTCTCAGAGCTTACTACTCCATGCTTCTTCATATCTCCTCCAACAACCTCATAGTCTATATCGTGAAGTAGACCCGTTAAACCCCATAACACCTCATTTTCACCAAGCTCTCTAGCAATACACCTCATAATAGCCTCTACAGCTAAACAGTGTTTAACTAGTTTATCACTCTTCAAATACTGCTTCAGCAAACGTAATGCTTCATCCCTACTAATATACATTACTAGGAAAACACCCCCAAATAATCTCAGATGCTAATCTGAAACTCTTAGAGAGAATAGTTAAAACTTTCCGAAAATATGTTACCCACACTCTTACTTGAACTTTCTAAGGGTAAAAACATTACTAGATTATATGCGGTTGGGTATAGTCTAAATCTGGAATAGTTTCAACACTACTCTAATGGCTATCGCCTTGAGAGTATTCAGTATACTGTATGCACTTCAAGTATCTATTGAAATTTTCAAAGCAACACATGTACACATAATATTACTACTATACGTGAATTTACAATCTAACTACTTCCTCTTAAGATGCTTTTCAATTAAACCTGTAATAGTGTACGTTGTTAGTGAAACTACTAATACTATAACACTTAGTGGTACTATTAGTTTCACCTTAACCACAGTTAAGGTTACTGCTGTAGAGAATCCTACACACATAGTTACTAGTGCACACCACTTACCACCAAACCTGGATAATACACCACCTATAAATAGTATTGCAAATGGTAGTAGCATTGTTGATGATGCTACTGCTAAGTCAACTATAAAACTCGGCTTTACATAGGCGAATACTGCTGAAACCAAACATATAAATACTAATACTATCTTCCCAATAAGTACTTCACTATACCGGTTATGACTGGTTACTTTAGAGTAGATGTCCCTCGAAATCATAGAGCTTAATGTTAAAGCTATTGAGTCTATAGTTGTTACTGCTGCAGCTAATATTGAAATACCAACAATAACTGATAGTAGTGTTGGTGTAGTTGGTGATGCTAGTAGTATTGGTGTTACGAGATTCCAGTTACTCCTCCTACTTATATCGATTTTCGCGAATAAACCTATCTCACTTGAACCTCTAAGTAGTAGCCCTAGTAGTGTAGTTAAAACTGTGTATAGGAAGCCGAATACTGCAAACCCTAAAACCATTCTCCTATAGGCTACAGCATTTTTAGGTATAAATACTCTCTTAATAACCTGAGGATTGCTCATTGCAAAGAAAG
>DQVH01000112.1 GCA_015661855.1 Desulfurococcales archaeon | reverse complement strand
CTAAATAATCCACTATATTTAAACTATTTTTCTTCTCATTTCCGTTTCAGCACACCCTCCTATTTAACTCTGAATAACATATAGTTCTCACTCAATATTAAGCCCAGTATCGGCTGAAAGAACAACGATGTAAAGAACCAATAGCATCATATCAACTCTATTCTGGATAGAATTGAATTCATTAATATACTCGTATACTGTTTTTGAGTTGTAGAGTTCCCTCAATACTATGTGGTTGTGTTTTTACTATTTAGTAGTCTACAACTGTTAACTTCTGCTACTAGTTTAAACCATTGGATAGTACTAGTCGGGTGGTAGTAAATGGTGTATTACGTTTAATATTTAGCTCTAATAGACTATGCTATAAAACCCTATAATAAGCTATGTGATGAGTGTAGTCGTGAGCTGTATTAAAGGAATAGTAAGCATGTATGTTTACATCTATATAGGAAACCCTTATATCAGCGTAAACAGAGTATATAATGTGTCGTATTTGGAGGTTTAGATTATGAGTAGAAGGAGATTAAAGATTATAGCTGTAATAGTGTTTATTGGTGTACTGTTACTGTCTACTCTATACTATTTCACATATATACTACATGCTGTCGAGAATATTGGTATGGCTGTTGAATTTAATGATCATGCTGCAGCAGCATGGATTGCATTAGAGAAGAAGTGGTTTAGAGATGTAGGTCTTAATGTTACATCACTTGCAACATTTAGAACTGGATTACAGCTTGCTGCAGCAATAACTAGAGGTGATATTGATGTTGCATGGGCATGTCTAGGCCCAATAATTATGGCTTATGCTAGGGGAGTTCCACTAAAGATAGTGTGCATGGCTCACTTACACGGATATGCATTAGTAGCAAAACCAGAGTATGAGAGTGTAGAGGATCTTAATGGTAAGGTAATTGCATGTCCTGGTCCCGGATCTCCATGCTGGCTTCTGTTAAGGATGGTTATGGAGAAATATAATATTAAAGCTGTAGTAAGAAAGATGCCACCACATATGGCATTAAATGCTCTACTATCGGGGCAGATTGATGCTGCAGCTCTACCCGAACACTATGTTACACTAGCTAAACTTAAGGGTATGAGGGTTCTAGTTAGAAGTCAGAGTATATGGCCTACAATGCCCGGTAGTGTACTAGTAGTGAAGGAGGAGTTTCTTAAAAGAAGTCCCAAAGCGGTTAAGAAGCTGGTAGAGGTAACAGTTAGAGCATTAAACTACATTAATAAGCACTTCGAGGATTCAGCAAGAATAGTAGCTAGAAAACTAAATATACCATATGAGGCAGCATTAGAGAGTATGAGGTATCTCGACTACACTTACGAAATAGACTTAAACGAGGTTCAAAAGTACATTAACCTTCTAGTAAAGTACGGTGCTATAGATAAACCGTTTAATGCAAGTGATATAGTTGATACTAGATTCTTAAAGGAGGTAGTGGGGTAGTAGTTGATTAACATAAAATCACTAACAATAATACTGTTAATACTAGCTTTATGGGAGATTATAGGTAAATCTGGTATTGTACCACCATACCTTTTTCCACCATTCTCAAAAGTAGCTATTACACTCATAAACATTATAGCTACTGGTGAACTTGTAGAAGCATACCTAATAACACTCCGTAGAGTATTAGTTGGTTTCACTCTTGGAGCAGTATTTGGTATACTATGTGGAATTCTCCTATCCTACTCTAAAATACTAAGGGATACACTATACCCTATACTCTCATTTATAGCTGTAATTCCGGTTATAGCACTTCTACCGTTACTAATGGTTTGGATTGGATTGAATGAGCTACTACCCATAATAACAGTTTTTCTATGTTCATCTATACCCGTAATATTCAACATTATGTCTGGAGTTAGAAGTATTAATCCAGAGTTAATTAGGATAGCTAGAACTCTTGGTGCTAACGAGATTAAAGTAGTCTACACAGTTATACTACCACTATCACTACCATCAATACTATCAGCATTAAAGATAGAAGCTTCTATGGCGTGGAAGACATGTTTTGTTACTGAAATGCTAGCTTTATCTTCAGGTTTAGGATATTATATGTTACTAGCTGAAAGTACATTAAGAGTTGATATTCTACTAGCATCACTTATAGTTCTATCACTATCATGCTACATATTCTATCTAGTATTTGAGCGTATTGAGAGTAGTATACTCAGAAAGTGGGGGTTTAATGTTAGATGACGTGTATTGAGCTTAAACACGTAACAAACTATATACTTAAAGATGTAAACTTGAGAGTTAATAGTGGTGAACTACTAGTCCTACTAGGACCTAATGGTGCAGGTAAAACAACACTACTAAACGTTATTGCAGGACTTGTTAAATATAGGGGTACAGTTCTATTTGATGGTAAACCTGTTGACAATATACCACCACACCTAAGAGGTATAGGCTATGTTCCACAGAGTCTAGCGCTCTTCCCCCATCTAAACGTTTACGGTAATGTAGCTTACGGTCTTAGAGTTAAAGGTACACCTAAAAGTGAGATTGAGAGGAGAGTTAGAGAGGTTATGGAGCTACTTGGTATATGGAGTTTAAGAGATAAGTACCCTATGAAGCTTAGTGGTGGTGAACAACAGAAAGTAGCTATTGCTAGAGCTCTAGCTATAAAACCTAGAATACTATTACTCGATGAGCCATTCAACAACCTTCAAGCAAATATTAGAAAAAGTTTAAGACTAGAGGTAAAGAGAATTCAGCAAACACTCAAAATAACAACAATATTCGTAACCCACGATATCACTGAAGCAGAAGAACTAGGGGATAGAATAGCAGTTTTAAATAATGGTAGAATACTAGGTGTAGGCAAATACACCGAAATACTACCAGTAATATCACACACTATATGTAGACTAAACATACTTAACGGTAAAGTAGTTAAGATAGTAGACTCAGGACTAGCTATAGTTGAATGTAACAATATAAAACTGATAGTACCATACGATAGTACTCTTAGTAAACATAACCCTAAAGTTACAGTTACAATACCACCAGATAGGATACTACTATATAGAATTGAACCTAGAGTTAAAATTAATACATTTAAGGGTACTATTAAGAGAATTGAGAATGGCGTAGTTAGTGAAGTTACAGTTGCTACTG
>DQVH01000072.1 GCA_015661855.1 Desulfurococcales archaeon | reverse complement strand
GTATAGTGGGTTTACTATGCCGAGTACTACTGGTATTGGTGTTAGAGCTACAGCTAGTATGTAGAATACACTTGCTACTCTTGCTGCAGTCTTTTCACCATAAACTACTGCTACTGTTCTAACACCTCTAGCTAGATCCCCCACTACATCGGCTATCCCCTTTATAATCTCTCTACCAGTGTTAGCTAGAAACACTATTAACATGAAGACTACTAGTACTGGTACTACTCTACCTAGTAGTGTTTGTGCGAATATGAAGGGGAGTGTTACACAGAAACTAACCATCATATTACCTAGTAGGCCTAACCTCTTACCCCAACAACTATAGGTTATTGAGGTGATTAACCCAATAACCGCTATGAGTAGACAGTACATGTTAATTAAGCTAGCAAATAGTATACCTAGAAGTCCTAAAGCTACTGCATATACTAGCGCTATTTCGGCTTTAACATCACCTCTAGGTATTGGACGTTTAGGTACATTAATAGAGTCTATCTCTCTATCAAAGTAGTCGTTGAAAACCATAGATGATGCAGCTATAAAGAATCCAACTAGAAATCCATACACTATGTTCTGTGTAGGTATAGCTGTAAATAGTTCCCCTCGAGTAGCAATCGATAACGCAACTATAACTGCAAAACCAGTCATAAACGAGTTTAATGGCCTAATAAGCTCAATAAAAGCTTTAACTCTCACAGAGTTAACATCCTCCACGAAAACTCTACCTAAATGGGGTAAACTTGCCTGTAGCGAATAGTATGTAGAGTAGTATTAACACTATGAATACTACTGGTGAAATACCTAGTGTAAACCCGTCACCCCTATATATCGGGTAGTATATTAGAGGGTGTATTCTACCCTTACCGGTTTTAAGTATTAACTCTACAATGTATGGTGTTAGTATTAATAGTAATCCTAGAATTACAAGTAGTATTCCAAGGTATCTTAGAGGCTCATAGGGAATACTATACTCCTCCACAACACCCACCCTCAAACACTCTAACAGTAGGGTGGAATCCAGACTATTAATAGCTTTAGCGTCGAATAGTGGAAGAGTAGTACCTAGTGGTATCTGGTAACTCATAGTGTACCAATATTACATTCTAATAATCATCATGAATAGTAGGTATACTACCTGCCATACTCCTCTACTCTGTTGAGGAATAGGGGAGGATACTATAAAGAGTACTATGTGTAGTGTTTAGGGATAAGTTAATATGCTAGTATTACCTACCAAGACCGTGAAGCCGATTGGGGTGTTTGTGTTATGGCTACGGAGAGTAAGTATATAAGGATTGATCATGAGAAGTGTATTGGCTGTGGTGTCTGTACAACAACATGTCCTACACAAGCACTCTCACTAAATCCAGAGAATAAGGCTGTTGTCGACCCTGATAAGTGTACTGGCTGTCATAGCTGTACTGGAGTATGCCCATCAGGTGCTATTGAGAAGAAGGAGTAGAAGCAATAAGTAAACATTTACTCCCTATTTTTCAACTACTCTTCATGAAGTCTAGTAGTGTTCTAGACTTTCCTACTCTAGTAGGCTTCTTATGCTCCCTTACAGTTTCTACTACTGGTTTAAATGTTGGCTCTACACCTTCAACTATAGCTGGTTTAGTTGTATACTTGTAGACTAGTTTTCTAGCATACTCCATGTACTTTTTCACCTCCCTTACATAGTCTTTATCAATACCTTCATAGTGTACTTTTGTTATTGTATTTTCTGGGTCAAGTTCTAACCTAATAGTTTTAACTTTACCTCCAAGAGTATCCTCATAGAATGTTCTATCATGAGTAACTACTATCACCTGTTTTGGACCTCCAGGACTGAATAGTACCTTCTTTAACAGTTCAACTCTTTCTGGTGAGAAACCGTATGTTGGCTCATCGAGTATTAGTAGACCCTCTCTCAACTGTGGTATCATACTACGAGCTACACGGTTAAGTGCTAAACGGTATGCTAGAGCTATACTTGTTAACTGACCTCCACTAGGAGTTTCAACTGTAGAGTGAACTCCATCAACTTTAACCTTAAATACTGGTGTAAAGTCATCTCTAATCTCAACATCTATGTTATCGTAGCCTGCCATTAAAACCTTAAATACTCTTGTAAACTCCTCTCTAAACGCATTATAAGCTGTAGCTTTAACATACTTCTCAACACCACTTATAATGTTTAATATGTACTTTTTAGTGAAGTCAAGCATAAGTGTATACCTTCTCTTAATCTCCCTAATCCTATCTAGCTCCCTCTTCTTCTCATCAATTTTACTTAGAAACTCATTAATTCTCTTAAGTTCACCCTTTAAACTAGCAATACGTTCTAGAATTTCCCTTTCACTCCTCCTTAACTCCTCAAGTCTCCTCTTAGTACTAGATATTTCTCTCTCAACCTCTTCAGCTCTCGAGATAGTCTTTTTACTCTCTCTAAGCTCAGATTTTAGTTTATCAAGTTCACGTTGAAACTCCTCCATTTTTCTAGCATACTGTTCACTCTCAACTAGCTCTAGTAGTCTTCTATTCAAAGCGTTAATTTCACTATTGATTTTATCTATTGTTGCATCTAGCTCCTTAATTCTACTCTTTAACTTCTTCTCTCTAAGTGAAATCTCTTTTAACACATTCTTTAAATTCTCCAACTCCATATTTAACTTTCTAGCTTTAACTTCGAGTTCTTCAATTTCACTTTTAATTTTACTCTTAATCTTCTGTGTATGAGTTTGAGTTACAGGTTGTAAGCATACTGGACATAAACCCCTTTTCTCTAAACTCTCTATCTCCCTTAGCCTACTTAGCTTGCTATCCTTCTGGCTTTTAACTTTCTCAAGTTCACTTAGAACTCTATCTCTTATATTCATCTTTTCATCTTTATCGGATGATAGTTTATCGAGTTCCCTCATTAGCTTATCTTTCTCCTCCACTATGCTACTTAAACTCCTCTTTAGATCCTCAATTCTACTCTTAATCTCACCCTTAACTTTCTCGATAGTGGATAACTCTAACCCTCTAAGTAAGCTTTTAATTTGTGATATACTTTTTTCTAGCTCACTAACTCTACCCATCTTAATAGTTAGCTCGGTAATTACCTTCTGGAGTCTCTCCTTCTCCTCTACTAGTTTCTCAAGTCTCCCCTCTAACTCGGCTATACTCTTTTCAATACTATCCTTCATTTTCAATGCCTTCTCTAACTCAGACTTGATATTCTCAATTTCCCTCCTATACTTATGCTCCATAGATACTTCTTCAACTAGTCTCGTCTCCTCTCTAGTCTTCTCATCTATCTCCCTCCTAATCCTCTTCTTCAATAGTTCTATCCTATTCTTTGCTAGAGAGTACTTCATTAAGTTTAGAACTCTATTAACTATTTCAGCTCTCTCCTCTGGAGATGCAGATATGATATTGTGGATTGCAAATTGGGGTACATATATTGCTGATGCGAAAACCCTACTTCTAGCTCTAGTCTTCTCCTCAGGTATACCTAGTAGGTCTAGAATGTAACCTCTCATTTCTGTTGCTGTAAGCCTTTTAACACTATACCTTTGATTCTCATCTATAACTAGAACCCATCCACCCTTATCAGCAACTCTACTACCCTCACTATGAATCTCCCTATAAATGAATATGTCTTTACCTCCACTCTTAACCCATAACTGTATAAACCCTCTAGTAGCACCTCTACGTAGTAGATCTCTAGCTGTTGGAGCTGTAAACCTAGCTAGTGGGTCACTTTGATGGCTAGGTACATTACCGAATATTGCAAACCCTATTGAGCTAAGTATACTAGATTTACCTGAGCCTACATCACCATATATAACTGTTATACCCTCCTCTGGAAACGCTATAACACTATCCTTATAGGATTTTATATTGTGTAGCCATACACCCTTAATTATCATGACACCTAAACACCCCTAATCATTCTAGCGAACTCCTCGAAACTTTCAGGAGCTCTCTCTGAACTCTTACTCTCTAGTTCAACTTCAAACCATCCCGGAAAGTATACTGGTATTGGCTCTCTAACTTTAACATCTGGTGTATATAGGTATCCCTCTCTATCGTTAAGTCTAGGTATTTCATCTGCAGGTACACCTATAGATGAGAAGTAGTCTATATCAGCTCTATACTTTGTTCTAAGTATTATTAGTGTATTCATGTTTGCTAGTAGCTGTCTCTCAATCATTGTAGCTAGCTGTGTTATAGCTATCAATCCTACATTGAATTTTCTACCCTCTCTAGCTACTCTAGCGAAAGCATTTCTAGGGCTCTTAACCTTCTCTGGTGATAGGTATAGTGGTGCCTCTTCAGAGACTATAACTATAGCTTTCCTTCTCCTAGCCTCATCTGGTGGTAGCTTCATTCTCTCAGTTAGAATACGTCTAACAGTATTTAATACTAGTGTATCAGCTTGATATGATGATGCTGATGACACATTAAGTATAACTATATTACCCTTCTCAAGCTGCTCTACAATCTCGTTTACATCTATACCTCTCTCCAACTGTGTAACAGTCTCTCTAGACACATCAATTCCATACCATTTATACTTTGTTAGAGACTGTCTATATCTAAAATCAATAGCTTTACTTGTCACTATGTATTCTAGGAGTTCTCTTAGAGCATGTTTATCCTTGAATACTTCACTTACCCTAAATATACTGTTACTATCATCTAGTATCGTTATAGTTGATGAGTTTACTGTTATCTTTCTAGGTGTTAGGTTTAGTAGTGATACTATTCTATTCCTCCACGCTCTAAGCCTGTTAATGTATATTCCTTGAGATACAAACTCTCTATAAACACCCTTCTTCTCTCTCTCACCAATACCCTCATAGTTACACACGTTATCGACAACCGCTACTAGTAGTGGTAGAAGGTGTCCACTAAGACTTTCACCCCTCCTCTGAAATAGTTGTTTCAGCCTATCATCCATATCGCTAGCTAGTACAATATTCTCTAGAGTTTCGAGTATTATTTCAAGCCATGAGGCCTCTTCATCACTAAGCTCTAAAGCCATAGCTATATCGTCTAAACTTAAACTACCAACATTAATTTGGGTATGTTTAACAACTAGTCTACCGTATCTACTCTCACCCGAACCCTTAGGTGTTAAATTGTAGACGTAAACTCCTATATCACTTAAATCTGGAGAGCTGTTTGCTTCAAGTGCTTTAACTAGTTTATCTAGAAACTCCTCACGATACCCTCCAGAGAACCTACTATACTCTCCATGCCTATCGATTACTAGCCAGCTTATAGGCTTCTTTGCGTTGAAAGCCCAGTTAACCATAAGCCCCATAATACTAGTTGTTTTACCTGCACCAGTCTGTCCAGAAACGAGAATATGCTTTGGTATTAGTGTTTCAAGGTCTACTTGGACTCTTGCATCCTTAAAGTACTTTCTCTCCCTATCACTCCTACTTGTAGCTGTACCACTCCTAAGTATACCTAGGGGTATGAGCTGCCCATTACGCTCCCAAGATATACCATGACTAAACATTAACATTATCTCTTGAGATTCTGGATCACCGTTTTCGAGTAGATACGTTTGCTCATTAACTCTTGGTGGTGTTGTAGCTCTAACTACACTAACCTCACCATTAGACTCTCTAACTATAGTAAGTGTTGGTGTTGTAACTGCTACTCTCTCTCTAGCAGTCTCTATTACTGCACCACTAGGCTCAACACTTTCAGGTAGTAGACTTAGTGTTCGACTAGCACCACTAGGTAGTTTAGATACTACATCGTCTACGTGTAATAGTAGATATCTGTCACTACCCTGTTTAACGTATAATACATCACCAACGTTAACACTAGCGTGTTCATATAGTGATATGAGAACTCTACTTATAGAGGACTCGTAAACCCTACCTACAGGTCTACCCATAAGAGTTCACCCTGTATAGCCAAACCTCATTCTCGAAGATCCAAGTATATTCTGAACAATACTCCACTTAACAGAGTCATCAGCAACTCTACCCCTCAATACAGCTGCAACCATGTAGCTCTCAATATCCCTCCTTACCTCACTTGTTACTCTAACCTGCTCATCAAGCTCCATAAGCCCTGTTGGAGGTCTACCAGGTATAGGACTTTTAGCATAGAATATTTCACTAACACTCTCAGTAACACGCTTATTAACCTCCTGAGCAATACCAGTATTAGCCTTAATATCGTAGCTAACTATTGGCTTATCAGTGTAGACATCCAACACCATAATGTGGCTACCATCCATTGTTATAGGGAATCTTGCAACCCAAATTCCATGTGAGGGGTAAACACATGTATTAAACTTTTTAATTATGGATACTACTACCTCATGCGATATTCTAGGGCTACCCTCAAACCCGTTTATTTCAGCCATTAACAATAGTCTACTTAGATTATTGAGGTTTTGAGTGTTAACTGTAGTATAGTACTCGTATAGTTTTTTACCTGGTTCTATGTGGTTTCTGAAGATACTCATACTCCTGGATATTGTTGTAAAACTTGTTGTCTTAGAGAGGCCAGTAATACTGTTTAGAAGGTACTTTTTAACTACACCTACACTCTCATCAAGTATTGCAGCTAATATGTCTACTCCATCACCTCTACCCTCAAAACTCACTCTACCCCTACCCGGTCTAAGCCATCTAACAAGTGTTCCATCAACAACTACTCTACTTACATCATTAGAGTACTGTAGTATTCTTATACTATAGGCTAGCTCAATTAACCCCTCAATATACTTTGTAAGCTTCCAGTACATTGATGAACTTTTATACTCAACTCTTAAGCCTATATAGTCTAGTGTTCTAGTTATCCTACGTGAAGCACTAATAGCACCCTCATAGTCACCAAATAGTATAGACTTTCTCTCTGGAGTTCTAACTTCAACATCAAACACGTATACCTCTCTATCACCTTCAATTCTCCTCCTCCTAGTTACTGATAGTAGTATTCTCTCAATGGGAGGGTAGTTTCCATCTCTAAACTGGGGGATATAGTGTATACTTTTAAGGCTACTACCAACCCTAATAAGTGAACCTATCTGTATGTATAGTAGGGATGCTACATCGAAATCTAGTGGGTATACTCCTGCATCAGTAAATGCTATAATTGAGTATTTGGGGTTGCTAAACCTGTTAACCCTATAGTATGTTTTATACGCTTCATCAATTAATGCTGTAAGATGGTCTTTAGATACATCAATTACTGATTGAGCTATACTACTTAGTATATCACTAACAACTTTTACTAGACTACTCACTCTCCTCCACCCTTAAACAGTATTTCATTTAGTACTTTGACTGCCTCCTCTACAACCTCCTCATCAAACTCGTACTTCTTAGATCCTTCAGGATACTCTCTACCAAGAATGTTAATTAGTTTTAGTAGTTTCTCCTCGTCAACACTTATTCCAAGCTTTCTAACAATACTCCTTATAGCCTCCCTCTCTAAAGCCTCAATATTTGAAAGATCTACCTTAAACCCTTCGAGTAGACTTAGTGTATCATCTTCCTCAACAGTGCTATGAACTACATGTATCCATACGTTATGTTTTCTAGCTAGTTCGTTAAGGTGTTTCCTCAACTTCTCAAACTGGTCAAAGCTAACTCTACCAGTATACACTATGAGACACTTATACTTACCATGCATATCGTTAAGTTTTAACATGACATCCCTTATAATATTTGAGATACTGTCTACAGTGAGTATGTCAACATCTAAACCGAAATCATCTAGTAAAGCTTTAACTTTAGGTGGACTAGTAGAAACATCAACTAAGAGTACTCTCCTATCACTATTGAACGTATTTCTAAGCTTAAAAGTCTCAATAATATCATTAGCATCTCTACCTATTGGGGCTCCAGGATAGGCTAGTGTAGATTTAAACTCTAATTCAATGGGGACTGGAAAGTGTATGTGGCCTAAAGCTACATATCTAAAGTTTAATAGTGCTCTATATGCATCTTTTGAAAGCTTTATAGCTGAATACTTCTTACTAATATCTGTAATATTGTAGCCTGGGATTTCCAGACTTGTATGTGCTACTAGAACGTTGATATCGTTTTCACTGAAATCCCTATATACGATACGTTTTCTCTCAAGATATTCAATCTCTTTACCACCTTTAAACCCTGGAAGACCATAGAATTTTACACCATCAACTTCAACTGGTTTAAGTATGAGTGTTAAATCTTTCTCCTCAAATGGTGGTATAGTTACTAATCCTACTTCACTTAGTAGTGTTAGTGTACCATAACCTTTAAATGTTACATCATGGGATCCAGGTGTAGCTATTACTCTAACACCATTACTTTTAAGCTCCTTAAGAATTCTTACAACTTTAACTACTAGTTCATAGCTGGGTCTAGAAGATTCAAATAGGTCACCTGCAATAACAACTGTTTTAACATTCTCACTTAACACTATCTCAGATATCCTCTTGAAAGCTTCAATACATGCCTCCCTAAGTACACTATGTGGGAATGCACCAACATGAATATCAGCTGTATGAATGAATAGCAGTACCCAACACCTCACATTAGAGTATACACTAACCAATCACATCATATATGGTGTTACCCAAAGATATAAAGATAACCACATAAGCTAAACTAATAACCTTTGATAAATATGTAAGCACATTAGGTTAAAGCTGTGAGGCTAAGAGTTAGACATTAAACCCTTACAGTATACACTAGACTACCTGTAGCTACCCGTAGTATATAATGCCATGTATTAAGGTATACAATTATTTTTAAAGTGTACAATATTATAGTTAGATTTCAGATAGGGTGAACGCTATGAGTGTTGTTATTAGCGTTCGTATACCACGCGATCTTAAGGAGAAAATGGATATGTTGAGAGGGGAGGTTAACTGGAGTGAGGAGATACGTAGATTCCTTCAAGCTAGAGTTGAAGAGCTTTATAGAAGGAAGATTCTAGAGGGATCTAAGGGGGAGTTAAAGCAGACACCTAAACCTTCAAGAGCTCCAACAAAGTATGCGAGAAGGAGGATTCTACATTAATTTATTTTAAATTAACTCTATTTACTCTACTACTGTAGTGTATGAGTGGATACTAGTGGACATGATTTTAGTCTTTCAACACCACCTCTAAGACTGAATGCTTTAAAACCTTTACTTCTAAGTTGTTTAGCTAATACTAGGCTGATAACCCCTCTATCACAGTATACTATTATCACCTTGTTTCTATCTAGTTTATCGAAGTCTACATCGTCTATGTGTATTGCACCTTTAGGATGCCACTTCTCATAATCTCTTCTAGATCTAGCATCTATTAGTATTGTGTTTTCAGGTATAAAGTCTATTTCAAGACTACCCCATGGTAGCATTTTCTCTAAGTCTATTTCTGAAGCCTTATAGACTTTAGCGTTACTAACTGCCTCTAAAACTTCATCTAAAGGTATTTTAGCCTCCTCCTCATCAACATCTTCAGGTTTAGGCCATGTAGCAGTGGCTCCTCTAACTAGTGCACAAAACTCTTTAACACTTGATGACAGCTCGTATAAACCTAACTCCCTAGACTTACTAATTATCTCCTCCTTATCGAATCCTAGTAGTGGTCTTAGAATAACATATTTTGATGGCTTTTCTGAAACCCATAGACTCCTAAGGGTTTGTGATGATACTTGGCCTAGTGATTCACCTGTAACTATAGCTTCAGCTCCAAGTTTATCAGCAAGTATTGATGCAGCACGGTACATAAGCCTCTTCAGAACAATCTGTTTAAGATCCTCTCTAACCCTTTCAAGAATTAATTTAACAATACGTTTGAAATCAACTATTATAATTTTAGGTTCATACCCGTAACACCACTCATCAATAAGCTTCTTTATAACTCTTAGAGCGTAGTATACCTGCTCTAAACCAGCTAAATCGAAGTGTACTATGTCAACTCTTACACCACGCTTCCAAGTATACCATACTGCAACTGGTGAATCGAAACCTCCAGAAACTAATGCTAAAACGTAACCATTAGTACCTATAGGTAAACCCATAGGGCCCTTAATAATCTCCTTAAAGAAGTATGCTTTACCACCTCTAACCTCAACATATACTTCAACTTCTGGATTCTCTAAGTCAACACCTCTACTATATGGTTTAAGTTTTGACCCAACAACTCTAGCAATATCAATACTTGTGAAATCGTGTTTACCAAATCTGTGCGGTCTAACAGCAAAAGTTCTACCCTTAACATAGTCTCTAAAGTACTCTTCAGCTTTAGACGCTAAATCCTCTAGACTGTTAAAGGAGCATTCAACAGCTGGTGAAACACTATGTACACCGAAAACCCTAGTTAGTATCCTCTCAATACCAGTAGCTCCATAAATGAATATCCTACCAGGTACAACTCTAACTCTGTAACCTCTAACACCATGCCTTCTAAGAGCGTAATCAATATTCCTAAGTAGAGTTCTCTCAAACCTAGGTCTAGTCCTCTCAGACTTTAACGTAATCTCACTAGACAATCTAACAATGTATACTGGTGTAAACACAACACACTTCCCAATACAACACTCACAACTAGACAAGTATATAATGTTTAATCTTCTAGTATGGTTTACTGGGAGTCTACAGTTGAAAAAGTATAAACGTAGAGAGCTAGACCTCTGGGTACTCCCAGTAGACTGTAGAGTTAACGGTAGATACTGTGGTAAATGCTGCTACAATACTGAAATGCCATTAACAAGAAGCGATATAGATAGAATTAAACGTTTAGGATTTAAAGAAAACTACTTTACAGTATACCGTAACGGTATACCACACTTAAAAAACGTTAATGGACACTGTGTATTCCTAGACCCAGAAACTGGAATGTGTAGAATATACAAGTATAGGCCGTTAGGCTGTAGACTATACCCACTAGTCTACAGTTTAGATAGTAGACGTGTAATAGTGGATTCAGAGTGTCCTAAAAGTAGAAGTATAGATGAAAAGCTCATTAGAAGGTATATACCACTACTAAGAAGACTAGTAATGGAGGTGTATAAACTCAAAATATGAACTCTTATGGTTCAATAATGCTTAGTATGTACTTAAACTTCAAACTTAACCTATTTTAGTCTGGAATAGTAACATGTAGTTTACGGGAGAGTTTAGTGCTGTTTAAACGTAGTAGTCTAGTTGATATGATTAAGTCTACTATTAG
>DQVH01000133.1 GCA_015661855.1 Desulfurococcales archaeon | reverse complement strand
ATTTAGATCAAAAAGATTAACACCTGAAGAGGCTAAGGCTCTAGAAAACATATTCAAGTAGAGGTCCTCCTACTACGCTAGCCAGTTATAGCTCAAAATACTCTAAATAATACTTTTCAAAACATTTTTAAGGATAAACTTGAAAGTAAAGAATTCTCTTTTAGTAGAGCTGGAGACTTAACTATAGTATCGTTATTCCTAAGCTTAATACTGAAGTTACTTGCATGTCCATAGTCTACATTGACTATGAATAAGCCTGCTCCACTAAGTATAACTCTCCCTACCTTTCAGTTTATTCTTCGCTTAGAATTTCAGAGAGTTTTCTCAACTTAACCCTCATCAAGCTCGACATTAGCTATTATTTTACAATTAGCTATACTGCAGCCCATTAATGGAACATGGAATTTAGGTGTTGAATAGTGCTTTTAGCTAGCACTTTATATTATAGTGGCATTTCTAGTGCACCCTGTCTACACCTTGATACACAGAGGCCGCAACCAAAGCATTTCTCTGTAAACAGCTTTGCTTTACCATTTATAACCTTTATTGCATCGTATGGGCAGCTTAATTCACAAAGTTTACACCCATTACATCTATCAGTGTAGAGTTTTGGTGGTGTACTCTTAAACCTAATCCATCTCTTACTCCAATTCTTTATAGTATACCCTCTAACATCTTCAACAGATTTGAATCCAAGTTTATCAAGTATTTCAGCTATCTCTTTAGCTATTTTACCGTATATTTGTGGTCCGTAGAGTATTGCTGCAGTACATACTCCAACAGCCCAGGCACCAACCATTAACATTTCGACAGCATCTCTACCACAACTAACACCACCAACACCAATAATTGGGATATTCGGTAAAGCTTTAGCAATCTCAAAAATTATTCTCTGAGCTAAATACCTAAGTGGGGGTCCTGAAAGCCAACCATAACCCTTATCTCCACCCATTACTGGTAATCCTTTAACCCTCTCAATAGGAATAGAAGTACTAAGATCTAAAGCTAGAACGGGGCCAAAAGAGTTTATTGCTGATATACCGTCAGCTCCAGCCTCGATAGCTTTCTTAGCCCACAATACTGGATCTACTCCTGGATGTGGACTTAACTTAAGGAATACTGGTAAACCACTCTTCTTTGCCGCTCTAATAGAGTCCTGCATAGGTTTAGGATCTACACCTATATAGTGAACAGATAACTCTATTCCATCAACGTAGTTCTCAACTTCAGGTATAAGTTTGGATATTTCATCAGCTGTATAACCTAAACTAACAATTAACGGTATTCCAGCAGCTTTAGTTGCCACTCTAGCCTCTCTGAGATGTTTATTAAACCACTCTTCAGGTGGAAGTTCACTCCACAACTCAGTATTTAAAAAAGCACCTCTAACCTCAGCCATATGAGGTCTAGGTATATAGGGGTCAGCAGCTTTAACAGATATAGTCTTAGTTACAATACCTCCAGCACCACCCTCAATACACTTCTTAATCCTAATACTATCTCTAACTGGAGGGCCAGCAGCAGTTAATACAGGATTTCTAAACTTTAAACCACAAAACTCAACAGTTAAATCAACCATTAAATTAAACACCCCACACTAAGACATACTACAAATATATACTTTTACGTAATAAATTAAAAACATTCCTAAATAACATAATGTGTACTAGAGGCAGATAGTTCATAGCGATTAGGTATTATAATCAACTACATAGTAGATTTGTGTGTTTTTGAGGTAGCGATTTCTCTAAATTAAAGTCTATACATTAATAGATACGTTGAGTAGAGGTATTGAGTGTTAATATAGGTTTATCAGTGCAGATTATGTCTAAAATTTATCGCCAAACAACATAAACATGTAGTATCCAGTAATTAGGTAGTTTTATATTACAACGATAACATATAATGTAGTTCCTGGAGGAGGCTGATGAGATATTCCATTATTTAACGTCTACATACCTAAGGATTTAGATGATGCTCTAGAGTTCCTAAATAAACATGTACCAGAAGCGTACCCTATCGCTGGTGGTACTGACATACTAATACAGATAAGGGAGGAGAAGATCAAACCAAAATGGCTTGTTGATCTTTCAGGACTAAATGAGCTAAACTATGTTAAGAGAGAGAATGGGCAAGTGAGAATAGGTGCTCTAGTAAGAGTTGGTGATTTAGAGAATACACTTTTATTTAAAGAGAAAAAGTATAGTGGATTTGTTGATGTATTTAAGAAGTTTGCTAATGCTCATGTAAGAAATCTAGCAACAATAGGTGGTAATATAGCTGTTGCTTTATCATCATCAGACTTCATAACATTATTTAAAATACTTGACGCTAAAATTAAACTTGAAAGTGTAAAAGGTTCAAGATGGATTTCAATACATGACTTAATAGTTGATAAAAGAACTTTAGCTAAAGAGCCGGATGAAGTAATAACTGAGATTGCATTTAACGATATACCCGAAAACTCAATAACAGCATTCTTAAAGTTCGACTACAGGGAAATAATAATTACAGGTATTGTTACAGTAGCGGCATATCTGAAACTCAAAGATAATGTTATTGAGGACGTTAGGATAGCTTTTGACAGAGTCAGCCGTAGAATTCCAGACAGAGTAGTGAAGACTGAAGAATACCTTAAGGGTAAAGAGTTCAACATGGAAACATTAAGAACAGCATACGAAGAGATACTACCAAAAGAGATGGTTAGAAAGTCCGATTTTAGAGCTTCAGCTGAATATAGACTACACTTATCAAAAGTGTTAATGAAGAGAGCTCTAACTCTATGTAAAGAAAGGCTAGGTGGAGGTGAAAGTTTATGAGCGGTATTGAAATGCCTCTAATTCCAGTTAAATTTGTAGTTAACGGGAGGGAGGTAGAGGTAAAAGTTAGACCTTATGAGAGACTCATCGATACATTAAGGTATAGACTTGGACTTACAAGTGTAAAGGAGGGTTGTGGTAGAGGTGAGTGTGGTGCATGTGTTGTAATTGTTGATGATAAGCTTATACCATCCTGTCTCATGTTAACAGTACAAGCTAGGGGTAGAAGAATTCTAACTCTTGAGGGTATAGGTTCTGAAAAGAAACTCCACCCAATACAGAAAGCTTTCATAGATGTTCAAGCAGCTCAATGTGGATTCTGTATACCAGGTGTTATAATGGCTGCATACTGGCTACTAGAGGTTAAAGGTAACCTTAATCCATCAGTTGATGAAATCAAGGATGCACTTAGTGGTAATTTGTGTAGGTGTGGAAGCTACTATAGATTTATTAAAGCTGTAAAACTTGCTGCAAATGAGCTTAGAAAGATTAAAGGTAAATCATAATATGGGGGTAGTAGTTTATGTCTTACGTTCCAGAATATATCCAAATAGTTGAAGAAGTATTCCGTAAAAAACCTAAAGAATACTTGGTAATAGGTAAAACTGTTAAAAAATACAACTCTCTAGAACTAGCACTAGGTAAACCAGTATACTTAGCAGACTATATTAATAAGTTTAAGGAGCTACTATGGCTTAAAACTGTTAGAAGCCCCTATGCACATGCTAGAATTAAGAGAATAGACTTCTCAGAAGCATTAAAGGTTAAAGGTGTTGTTGGAGTTATAACAGCAAATGACATACCAGGCTCAAAGAATATAGGATACGTTATACCTGATCAGCCCGTACTAGCATATGATAAGGTGAGATATCATGGTGAGGGTGTAGCAATTGTAGCTGCAACTGATAAATATATAGCTGAGGAAGCTGCTAGACTAGTTAAAGTGGAGTATGAACCACTACCAGTAATCTTAGACCCCCTAGAAGCATTAAAACCTGATGCACCTAAAATACACGATAAAGGTAATGTACTAACAAGATTTAAGATTAGAAAGGGTAACATTGAGGAAGGCTTTAGTAAAGCAGATGTAGTTGTTGAGGGAGAGTATAGAGTAAACCAGCAGGAACATGCATATGCAGAAACTGAAGGAGTAATCGCGATACCCGAGCCCGATGGGACAATAACGCTAATAATTAATACTCAATGCCCATTCGATGT
>DQVH01000132.1 GCA_015661855.1 Desulfurococcales archaeon | reverse complement strand
TAAAACTTTATCAAGTAGTTTATATGCATCTTCTAGTTTAAGATTATACCTATCAGTAAGTTTATCTATGTCAGCAGGATGAACACCTGCAAAACATTTACACTTTAAACCCATCTCTCTAGCCTTCTTACACTCTTTAACTACTATTCTTGCTGAGTTAATGTAGTGTTCAAGTGTTGGACTTAAACCGTAATGCCATGGAGCAAGTGAGATTAAAGCCATAAACCACCCATTAACCCTCTTAAACCTAGGTACAATACCACTTACACCCAGCCCTCTAACAGGATTTGTATGTGTATGTGCATCAGAGAATAACAGTTTAGACACTAAACTTCCACCTGTAGCCACAGTCAGTGAAGGACCACTTCCCCATCCCCCGGGGGTTAATAGCTAACCCGGGGAGAAAACTATCGGTAGCGGTAGGGGCCTCATCACACCTGTTAAGTAGTTTCCGCTATTCAGTCTTATAAGTTTAAATCTTCCATACAATTGAACATAATTTATAACTGGGAAACCCCACTTCTTTAAGGTAGTAGGGGATGGTTAAGTGGAAGATTGCCCCTACTATGTATCGTTGTTTACTATTTTCGGTTGAAGTATGTTTGTAACAGTATCCTTAAGCCTATGAGTGTTTTCCATGTAAGTTTAGTATTGTGTAGTTGAGTATTTCTCTAACTACTTTCCTGTCTTACTCTTTCTCTACAGATTCTACAGATGTACTTGTCTGAACTCTTATAGTTCTCTCACGTTTAAATACACTAATCTCTATATTGTATGAGTTAACTGTTACTTCAAAGTCTCCATTAACCTCTTTATAGTCAAATGAAACTGTACCATTAATTTTTACTAGGTAGTCTTCAGATAGTGGTATACTGTAACCGTTTTTAGCTAAAATCTCTAGTACCTTATATGCTAAATGTTTTGTTAGCTTTCTACTAATCTTATTTATCTTAGATTTCTCCTCTATTGGGAGAGAGGATTTTAGTGGTCCCGATAAACCTACAGTAACTGCATAGACAGGGTCATTTGCAGCTCTCGTTGTAAATTTAACTTCAACCATACGTATTCACCTGGATTATAAGGTTTAGGCTAAGGGTTTATTAATTTTAATGTGGAACATTATAAACGAGAGTTAAAATCTAGACTACCAAGTGCTATGTGTATACTCTATACTGGATACTAGAAGTTTTACTCAATACTATACCTCCACGGTTTATGTAGTAGCTAGAGCTTTCAATTCAACCCTATACTTACTCCTCCTATACGTTAACCTATAGCCACAAACGTAGCAAACATATACACCATTAATTAACTTTAATGGGTTTTGACAGATAGGGCATATAGGGTAAGTATAACTCATATTCAGAGTATACCTCCCTAAATTAATAACTCTGCTACCCGAGTAATATGTTTTTCGTAGAACTACATACATATGCATACTAGTAATATTTTCACTACTATCATACTTTAATAGGGATTTGAATGGTTATGGTGAGAGTAGAGTAGTATGTGAACTATAGACTACAAATGGTCCAGCTATGTAGTTATGGTATAGGGGGACATAGAAGTCGTAGAGTGGTCCATTATATTCTTCAACTCTAACAGCTATTACTGGATCCCATCTAAATGAGAGTAAGTATAGTGCTTCAGTTAGACTATCTCTAACTGAGGTTAAGTTATAGTATTTTAAGTATTTACTTTGTATGACTTTTTGTAACTTCTCTCTTGGGACAACATAGTATCCATTAATGTATGCAATTTCCGTTTCAGCCTCTAGAAGGTTTTTAACATTACCAGTTAATGGTACAATATCGTCAATATCTCTCTTGGGCTTTACATTTATCTCACTATACACGTACCTGCCAACAGTACTTAGAAAATTACTAGTATTTATTATGCCACGTATTCTCAGTTTTACAGTACCTGTCTCTCTACATCGAGTTATATATGGGTATACCCCTAACCTCAACATGAGTAGTTGTAGTTTAAACGCTGTATCAATACTATCTACCGTAATCTCAATAACACCGTTATCTACCTTACCAGTAGCATCGTATAGTCCCGAAATGAATGCTGCAATTACGGATGCTGGACTTCGTGAAATAACATTGAATACTGTATTCACATACTTTACTACATGTTTTAATATACTACTACTGTGTTTACTAAATTCTATAGCCCATAGTCTACTATTCCTATGCCTATAAATCTTATATCTAACTTTAATAAACTTCTTAAGGTTCTTTGCATACTCCTTTGCAACATTTTTACTTCTACAGAGTATCCTCATAACACCATCGACTATACTGCGACTAAACTTTAGATATGCTATTGTTTGAGCTAAATCCTCGTTTAGAATATTCACTGGATATAGTTCTCTAATAGGGTATGCTATGTTACTATCGTTTTCCTCAATACTTCTAAACTTAACCTTTCTCCTAAGAATTAAACGAAGTATACTTTTAAGTTTATTTTTAACCCTACTTTCACAAACTGTTTCAGATAGTCCACCATTGAACTTGAAATCTGAGTAGCTTGTTTGTATTGTGTAGGCTAGTGGGAAGCTTACATACTTCTCATTTTTAACCTTTATCTTAAATGGTACTGCTAGTAAATCTCCAACTCTTATCTGTTTTGCTTTTAAGACTTTTAGTGTGTTATTACTTAAGGCTAATAGTCTATGATTTTGTGAAACTTTAATTTCACTATGTAGTGTACGTATGGTTACTATCTTACTTGCTAAAACCATAATCTTCCTTGTTGTTACAGGTGTTGTAGAGGTATATGAGAAATCGTATGCTAATATATGTGTACTCACATCCTTAGCTTTAACTATACCCCCATCAGGTAGTATAATGTGTGTTTCAGGGTGAATACCACTCCTAATATGCTCTCCTATAATACCATATAGCTGTTTAAACAACTATAATCCCTTAAGGTATAGTGTAGTATACTCTCTAAATCAACAACTTAAATGTAGTGATGTTTTTAAGCAAGTAGACTAAGTAATATTAGCCCATACTGATTATAAGTAAAGTTTAACTTAAATGTTAGAAGCTAGCTTGTATTCTCTAAACAGTTAAATCGATACGATTATCTATGGTGTGTTTTCCTGAAAACTACATGTACTTTACGTGCTGATTTAATTCCTGTTACTTTCTTAGACAACCCAGTTCGTCGAGTTTCTTGTATATCTTTCTTACAGCATCATATATTTCCTCCTCTCTTTTAGCACCAGTTACAACCATTTTACCGGAACTGAATATTAGTAGGACTACTTGTGGATCATCCATACGGTAAATGAGACCTGGGAATTGTTCTGGTTCGTACATTGAGTTTTCTAGTAGGAAAGCTGCTTTCTCAAGGTTAACTTCAACACCTAAATTAGCTGATGCAACAATATTCTGAATTTGTACTTTAGGTCTACCAGTAATAATCATATCGTGTTTCCTAAGTATCTTAATTATCTTCTTAACAGCTTTAATTAGTTCATCAGTACTCTTAGCACCAGTTACAACCATCTTACCCGATTTAAATATTAATGCTGTAACCTTAGGTTTATCAAGTCTAAATACGAGTCCAGGAAACTGTTCAGGATTATACTCAACACCAGGTATATTCCTTTCAATAGCGTATAAGTCTAATGTTTGATCGAGAGTTACTGTTGAAACTATGTTCTCCACTTTAGCTGATAATCTTGGAGACATAACTTAATAACACCTCAACCTGTTTAAAAGTCCCCATTAACACTTATAAACTCTCCCAATGTGGAATACCGTAGAGTAACATCAAGAATTATATGTCACCATTTAAGAGTGATTATCACAAGTATATTGTTTACATTGACAGTAACGTAGAATACTAAAATACCAATACAAATATAAGTGATAGTCTTCCTTACGATACGGCTATTAAAACACCTCCAGAAAGTATATGTTGAGATAGTAAATGCTGTATACCAGAGTGTTTTAAGAGTAAAACCTAGAGGTTTAAGGACAATACTTCTCAT
>DQVH01000123.1 GCA_015661855.1 Desulfurococcales archaeon | reverse complement strand
TGAATAATGATATCATAGTACAAGCTATACTAGTACTATATGCTATTCTAACATTGTTGATGTTAACTTCTATAATTAGAGGGAAGAGTAAGAGTAGTATTGATAGGCTAATTAAAATAGTAGCCTATGTTGTCATCATACTAACTCTATTTTACTTAGTAAAATATATTACTAGCCTAATAGTAAAATAAAATCGAGTAGATGATGAAGGCTAGATAGTCGGATAAGTGAAGAAGGTTTCTGGTGCTGAAACCCCACCCTAATATGTGGTTTCCTCGCAATGGCTACTACATTGGCTGCTCTAAATTAACTTAATAAGTTTGATGACTAATATTATAAATGACACACTATTCTATGCGTAATTAAGTTATATAAATAGGGTGTTTAAACTCTTTCCAAAGTGGAGGGTGTAAGTTTATACTAGGTGTCTATACTATGATAGCTTTAGTCTCACTACTTCTAGTTATATTATTTTCGATTATTGTTGTTAGAATTGGAACTGTTGCTCTTAGGATGACGGGTTTACCTAATGAGGTTGCTGCATTTCAAGCACAATCAGCGTTTTCTGGTACAGGTTTTACAACATCAGAGTCGGAGATTGTCGTTTCACATCCAGTTCGTAGGAAGATAATTCGTATACTAATGTTACTAGGTAGTGCTGGAATAACCTCAGCTATGGCAACACTGGTTTTAACATTCGTGGGCAGAACTCCTGAGGAAATGGCTTATAGAGGGTTTTGGCTTGCCATAGGACTACTCGCATTATACCTTTTTGCTAGATCAAAACTCATATATAAGTGGATGGCTAAACTCATTGAAAAAGCACTCGAACGCTGGACTACAATACGCGTATACGACTATGAACAGCTCTTAGGCTTAAGTAAAGGCTATACTATATCACAGTTCAAGGTTAAGAAGGACAGTTGGTTAGCAGGTAAAACATTAAAAGAGCTTGAATTAGAGCGTGAGGGTATTATAGTTTTAGGCATATATCGTAAAGTTAATGGGGTTGAGAGGTATATTGGTGCACCTAAAGCTAATACAAGAATAGAAGTGGGAGACGTAATAATATGTTATGGACGTGAAGAGGCAATAATTAATCTATCTAAACGGTTAAAAGGTGTTGAGGGAGATCTAGAACATAAGTATGCTATAGAGAGGGAGATGCTGAGAGAAGCTATTCGTAAGTTACAGGGAGGCTTTGACTAGTAAAATGCTATTTAGCGTTAACAAGCATTTTACATTTTCTCACACCATCACTCGCTGTTGAGCCATAAGCATCAGCACCAATCTCTCTAGCGTAATCTTCCGATACGGCAGCACCACCTATAATCACTTTAACCTTATCCCTTAATCCCTCTCTCTTTAATGCCTCGATAACTTTACGCATATTCTCCTTAGTTGTTGTTAATAGTGCTGACATAGCAAGAATATCTGGATTATATTTCTTCACCGCCTCAATAAACTTCTCTACAGGAACATCAACACCCAAATCTATTACCTCAAAACCTGCTACTTCAAGAAGTGCTGCAACAATATTCTTTCCGATATCATGTATATCACCTTCAACAGTTCCAATAACCACTCTACCTAGTTTACGAGGTGACTCTTTCCCAGAGTATATTGCTGGTTTTAAGAGTGTATCCATTATCTTCTTAAACATATCACTAGCTAGAATAAGTTCTGGTAGAAAGTACTCACCAGCTTCATATAGTCTACCAATTTCATCCATAGCTGGTTTAAGTGCTTTCTCAATAATAGTTAAGGGGTCATACCTATTCAAAGCTATCTTAACCTTCTCAATAATCACCTGAAGATCACTTAACTCAATAAATAATCTCTTAATTTCTTCAAGTAGGTCATCTTTAGGCGATGACACTCTCTATCACGCCCCTAATTAACTACTTAAGCTATATAATGATGATAAATAACGGTATTTTAAAACTTTACATTATTCATTTTCTATACTTTACACCTATAATCTGAAAGAATAAGAAGAATATTAATGAAGCGACTGATATTGTTGACACTTACACGTCAATTGCTATTCTACTCTTCTTTTTAAGCATTCTATTAGCATAGTCTACACTAGTATGGTATGTCCTTGTATTCTCATTGATAGTCCTCTTGGGTAAACTATTCTTAATGTTAACTATGTTGATATCATTTAGGAGTTTCAATGCCCTACTTAAGAAGTTAAGCATTATAATACTTAAGGTTAATAAGTTACCCAGTTTAATAGCATGCTTAACCGGGTCTGCTATAGAGATTTTATAGTTGTACTTTTCAGCTAAATCTCTTAAGACTTGTATTACATTTTCAAGTGATGGATATTTTCTTCCTCGTGCATGAACGTATTTATTGGATATACTTTCTCAGCTAATACTATTACGTAGCTGCTTATACTAAGCCACGATATATCTTAGACCTTATAGAAATTCCAGTACTGAAACTCCATTAGCGTAATCTTTAGGTATTACCTTTAAGTATTAGTGGTGAACTATGGCTATCTCCTTAAAAGAAATCTTATACCTATACCTCAGTATATACACCCATCTTACAATACCAACACCACTAACCTTCATGGTTTAAACCCTAATCCTGAAAGTGTAAGTACACTCCAAAGAATATAGAATTCCCTCCATACATGTTGTCAAGAAATCTTTTTAGTCTATTGTTGAATATTTTGAAAGTCTAGGAAAAGTTTAGGACGTAAATACTATATGTACTATAGTGAAGGTAAAAATAGCATTTATAAAGACTATATGAAAACACTAATATACTGGTGTATACTGGTGAAAAGTATCTATAAATGTAGTGTATGTGGATGCTATACTGAATCACCAGTACACTGTGGTAAACAAGCGAAACTCATACTAGATGGAAGTAAACGTCTTGCATTAAGTAAGCTTATATCCTTTATTCTAAGACATAACCCTTCATCAATAGGTTTAGTAATGGATAGAGAGGGTTGGGTAAAAATAGAAGACTTAGTCTATGGAATTAAGAATTTATGGATTAATAAACACCTATACTCATGGGTTACAAGAGAACACATTATAGCTTTAGCTCAATTAGACTATAAAGGTAGATTTGAAGTTAAAAATGGATATATAAGAGCTAGGTATGGTCATAGTAGGAATCTTCAAATCGAAATATCGTATCCAACTGACAATACAAGTAAAATACTATACCATGGCACATTAAGAGAAAACCTTAAGAACATTCTAAGTGAAGGCATAAAACCTATGAAGAGAAAATATGTACACCTATCAGTAAACATAGAAGACGCATATGAGGTAGCAAAAAGGCATGGAAGAGATACAGTGATACTTATTATAGACTGTAACTGCCTAAGAAAACACAATATCCCAGTATATATCGCTTCCAGTAGAGTTAGACTTGTAAAGTATGTACCACCAACATGCATAATAGGAGTAAAAAATAATAGGTAATTTCATACTCTAATACACACAGTTTACATTTAAAGTTAAGGAGAGGTAATAATAAAATTTTAAAATAGGCTTATGAGAAAACTTATAGTGAAGTCTACGGGGCCGTAGTTTAGCCTGGTAGAATGCGGGGCTTGGGCCCAAACCCGAGTACCCTCCTACTCAGGGTTTGGCAAGAACCCCCGTGGTCCGGGGTTCAAATCCCCGCGGCCCCACCATAACATAAATATTTGAAAGTTAAAATTAGAGTAGCTTAAAGCCTACCATAACCACTTATCGATAATACAATTGATATTAAAGTTAATAGTATACATATAGCTGATACAACGTAATCTTTTAATGTAAACTTGAACTCTCTTAATATAGTTGGCTTCTTTGACACTCCGAAAGCTCTAATCTCCATAGCTAAGGCCATTTTCTCAATCATATCTAGAGCTATATTATATAATGGAATAAATGCTACTATACTGTATTTAACCTTACCTATCAACCCCCTCTCTACTTTTAATCCTCTAACTTTTAATAGTAGCATTACCTCATTGTAGAGTCTTCTAAAGAATGGACCTAACCTCCAAGCAACCGCTATTATGAATGCTATTTGACTAGGTAATCCCAGTCTCTGCATGAGGTAGAGTATATCACTAAGTGGTGTAGTATACGTTAATATAGATGTAAATATTATAGTGAAAACTATTTTCTCTACAAGGTTTAATCCGAATAGGAAGCCCCCTATACTAGCTTTCACACATCCTATGGTAAATAGTGTTCTCTTAGCATACGGTGTATTTAGGTTTTCAGCTGGGTAGAGTATAGCTTCAGCAATTAGTAATAATGGTATTACTGGTAGTATGTACTTAATTGTTTTTAGAGTTTTACCCCATGGGGTTTTGGCGATCACTCCAGGAACAACTATTACTATTAGTGTTATGAGTTGCCATAAGGGGTCAGTCCATAAAGTTAACTGTACTATTATTAGTAGACACCATAACATTTTAGCTCTAGGGTCAAGACCATGCCAGAGTGTATTCTTACACTCATACTCTAAAATGAACTATCACCTCATAATTCTATAAGTTTGGATAGGACACTAACACCTTCACTAACAGTTATAATGTTTTTAGGTAGTCCATAACTACTTAATTTAATAAATAATTCAGTTACTTGTGGAGGTTTAAGTGAGACCTTATCTAACAACTCTATATCCGTTAGGACATCTCTTGGATTACCATCCTTAAGAATACGCCCATTATATAAGACTATAACTCTACTAGCATACATAGCTACTAATTCAACATTATGGGATACCATTATTACCGTTTTACCTTCTCTATTCAACCTCTTAAGAGTGTTCATAGTGAGTAGTGATCCAATTTCATCTTGACCTATAGTTGGTTCATCAACAACTATAACATCGGGATTCATAGTTAATATGGATGCTAATGTGACTCTCTTCTTTACACCCCTAGGTAGACTACTAGTTGGCTCATTTAGGTACTTTTCTAATCCTAACATTCTAGCAGTAGTCTTTACTCGCTTATCAATTTCATCTGGAGGTAAACCGGTATTTAGAAGACTATACTTTAACTCCTCATATACTGTAGGGTTAAATAGCATTAAATCTGGATTCTGATATACATAGCCTACTCTCCTAGCTAGTAATGTTGGATTTATGTTTCGAGTGTCTACACCAAAGACTAAAACTCTACCCATATTCGGTTTCAATAAGCCGTTAAAGTGTTTTGCAAGTGTAGTTTTACCCGATCCATTAGGCCCAATAATAGCAATAAACTCACCCTCACGAATCTCCAGGTTAACTCCATTTAATGCTTTAACACCATTAGGGTAACTATAGTGTACATTCTCCACTTTAATAATTACTCTACTTTTACGCTTGAAACACTTACCTATATATGTTTGTTTTATATATTGACGCCTAACTACACCTTTAAGTATACTATTTACTATGATTTTGTAAGCTTCATCAACAGTTAATGGTGGTTTAAGGGTTTGAATTCTCTTAATCTTTTTAGATAACTCATAATGGAATTTAGTTATTTGCGGTATTTTTAAACCTAAACTCTCCAGTAGATCACGTCTTGACAGTACACCGTATGGTGTACCATCTAATACTATCCTTCCATTATCTAATACTATAACTCTATCAGATATTGGTAGTATCTCCTCAGTTTCATGTGTAGTAAATATTACTGAAATACCATACTTCTTAGCTAGCTCGCGTATTATGTCGTATATTCTCATTCTACCTGCTGGGTCAAGATTGGCTGTTGCTTCATCAAGTATTAGGACTTTAGGAAGCATTGCAAGAGCGCTAGCAATAGAGACACTCTGTTTCTCGCCATCACTTAACTCGTTAGGATACCTATTCTCTAAACCCTTTAATCTACAAACTTTTAATGCAAAGTTAACTCTCCTTAACACCTCCTCTCTAGGTAATGCTAGATTTGATGGGCCAAATGCTATACACTCGATAACGCTAAGACCGAACATTTGTACTTCTGGATCATCAAGTACGAGACTTACCTTCTGAGCTAATACCCTTATACCATGCTCTTTAACATTTAGACCACAAACTACTATATCACCTTCAAGTCTCCCTCTAGTAATGAAGTGTGGTATTACGCCGCTGAGACAGTATGCTAGTGTAGTTTTACCTGAACCGTTAGGTCCAACTACTGCTAGTATTTCACCTTCCCTAAGCTTAAAGGAGATATCTGTAAGAGCTGGTTTACTCCTACCAGGATAATAGTACGTTAAGTTCTCTACAATAACTGTATAATTGTTGAACACATGGATTCACCTAGTATTTGAAAGATACTACTTATATAGTCCTCCTAAATCTCTTCAAAACCTCAATGAGTATAGTTGCTAACACGGTATTCAGTGTAGCAGCGTATAGTAGTACTGGAGTCCATACAACTAGGAATGCTAAACCTCCAAGAACGAAAGCTATTGGTATTAAACAGCCAAAAGTATTGACTAGTATAGCACAGATTATAGCTAAAACGCAGTTTAATGGTGATTTAAATCTACGATATGTGTAAGCGTAGAGTCCAGCAGCTAAACCCATAGCTGGATACGATGTCCAAATTATCGGTATTAACCCGATAAGACCACCAAAAATGTGAGAAGCGATACACCCAAGAATGCACACCGTTACCCCCTCAATAAACCCGAAATAGCCTGCAGCAAAGAATCCGGGCATTGAATCTAAAGCTACACCACCTCCACCTATCTGTATTTGAGCACCCATAATTGATAATGCTAGTAAGACTGTTATTCTTGCAACACACTTTGTAGTCCAAGTACTAACATAATGTTTGCGGTAAACTCTCCACAGTAAATACAGTAAACATACCATTATAAATCCTAAAAGCCAGTTTATTACCAACCCTACCTCATATGGTACTTTAAATATATGTTCAAGAGGCATGTCTATCCCTATACATTTATACTGATACCGCATATACAGGATCCATACTACTTAGAGTTTAACTTTAACTTTAACCATATCTCCATCCTTTAAATTCAACTTACCCCTCAAATATACAGGTGATATTATTTCGATTACATCAGGACCGTAATGTGTTCTCTCTATCAATAGTATAGCACATTCTATGTTATCGATTTCCCCTTTAAAGCATTTAACACCACCATAACTTCTCAGTTTATTAGTATACCCTTTAATTTCAATAGATGGTATACTTTCTAGAATCCTCCTTAGACGTATACTTTCTGGAGTTAACCTTACATTTAATGTTCCAGGGTATGGTTTAAAACCTAGTTTCTCCTGCCACATTCTATAATAGTACGGTAAAGTAACGTAGTACCTCCCTTCACCGAGACCTGTAAAAACTCTCCCGTAGAGTACTATTTCATACTTTAAGCCAGTAAACATTTTATGTAAAATTTTGTATACTTCAAGAAGTTCACCTATAGCTTTATTGGTTAATGAGACTCTAGTACCTATAGGTGAAGACTCCCTTTCTATATAGCCTTCTCTTTCAAGTCTATATAGGAGTCTTGATGCTGACTGTTGTGATATACCAAGTACTCTACCAAGCTCCCGAGTGGTAATAGTTGAATATTCACCGTATCCCACATTAAGTTTCAGTAATGCTATTAGCACGTTAAGGTACTTCATATACTATATCACCCAGATGTGAGTAACACCATAACTATGATAACTCAAAATCGGATAACACTTATAAGATCCCTATCACATATGTACATGGTTAGAGGTAGATAAGGGTTATGTACAATATAATGGCCCACCAGAATACTACAAGGAGATACGTTGGTACATCACTATTAACAGCACTAGCTGTAGTTACTGCAACACTAAAAATACATATACCTTACCCTATTCTACCATATTTAAAATTCGATTTAACAGAGATACCGATATTCATAGTATTAGTATTTTATGGACTTAAACTCTCAACTATATCAAGTGTAGTATACTGGGTTATACTATTAGGTATTGGAGAGTTTACACCAATAGGTCCAACAATGAAGTTTTTAGCTATACTGTCAATGCTTATAGGTTACACTATAGGCTATAGGATAGCTAGAAGTAATATCACTGGATTAGTATGCTCGATAATAGTAAGGGTTATAGTTATGAGCTTAATGAACTATATAGTCTTAGAACTGTTAATACCTGGAGGTTTAGATTGGGCAGTATCATTTATATCCAGAATTTTAGGATTAGAAATGACAAGTTACTACGAGAAGTTCGTAACTTTATTAGTATTTACAGCGATATTTAACACTATACATACAGTTATAGTAGTGTTACCATCAAACTACATAGTATTGTTACTGGTTAGAAGGTTAAGATTAATAGTAAGCTAGTATTATTTAGCTTAGCGTGACTGATACATGTCTAGCACGGTTTATAACGTCCACATTAGAGAGCTAGAGGACATAGTTATTGCTGCTTCAGCGGCACTAGCACTTGAAGTCACTATTTCACCTAAACCCGGTAATGTCCATAGGTATAGGGATAGCTATGATACACGGTTTGAACACTATATAATCTCATCTTCAGCTGTAATACCGGTTATTACAGAGTCTGTTAAGAGGGGGTACTTGCTAGGTTTAAACGTGATAAGCTACTGTAGTGTAAACATTGGGAGACTAATATATGAGGGTGTAAGGAGGGCTAGAGAGTGGCATAGGGGAGGTAATACTAATCTTGGAACAATGACGCTAATAATACCATTAGCGATTGCTACTTCATCAGTTATTGTAGATTGTAAACTCTTAAACCTAAATAGGATTAGTGGTGTTTTAAGGAGGATTGTAGAAGAGTCAACAGAGGATGACGCAATATACTTCTACAAGGCTATTAGACTAGCTAATCCATCATATCTTAGTAGACTAGACTACTGGGGTTTACCTGACGTTTTTGATCCACTATTCAAGACTAAAATTAGAGGGAGAGGAATAACATTACTAGATATACTTAAATCTTCAAGTCTATGGGATATTGTTTTAAGAGAACTACATCTAGGCTACACTAACATTCTTGGACCATATCTACAAGTATACATAGAGTTTAACAGAGCCTATGACTGGAATACTGCATCAATTCTAACATATTTATACATATTATCAAATGAAGTAGACTCAATCATTAGGAGAAAATATGGTTTAACACTAGCATTAAAAGTGAAAAACTACGCTAAGAATGTACTTAAAAGGGTTCTAAAGGAAGGTAATTTAAACCCAGTATTCGAACT
>DQVH01000005.1 GCA_015661855.1 Desulfurococcales archaeon | reverse complement strand
TTGGATGTTATTGAGGAGATAGAGACTAAAGCTAGAGGTAAAATAGTTAGAGCTACAAGATACATGAGCTTACTACTATAAAATAAATCAGCATACTAAACATAGAACGCTATAAGGTCTAGTTTTAGAGTTAACCCTTCTCAGACTAGGTGTTGCTCCTCATCAATCAGTACCGGCTGTACTCATCACCTATATAGCTCTTAGTAATAGAGAAATATAAATATTTACAGATAACATTATACAAATACTGATTATCTATCAAATACTAGGAGATACTGGCTCCCCCAGAACTATTGTGAGGGTTTAAATGATTTGAAGATATTAGTAGTAACAGACATACATGATAGAGTAAGGTATGTTAAGAAGCTTAAAGGTATTGATAGGGATATAACTATAGTTGTAGGTGATATAACATATTTCAAGAGTGGAGATTACGCTCTTGAAATACTAAAGCTACTTGAAAACGGTAAACCATTACTATTTGTACCAGGTAACTGTGACGACCATAAACTATTACAGTTTAAGAGAGTTAACAATATAACTAACATACATGGAGATACAGCTGAATACGATACCAATGATTTAGCGTTTATTGGTCTAGGTGGTTCAAATATAACACCATTCAATACATTAATAGAGTTTAGTGAAGAAGAAATATGGAATATACTATTGAGAGCACTAAGTAAAATAAGGAATAAAGCTGCTAGATTAGTAGTGGTTAGTCATGTACCACCATACAATACTGTAGTCGACTTAACACACTCTGGAGAACATGTTGGTAGTACTAGTGTAAGACGTTTTATAGAGGAATATAAGCCAGTACTTTGTATCTGTGGTCACATACATGAAGCTAGGGGGATTGATAGAATTGGTAACACTATAATAGTGAATCCCGGCCCATTAATGTATAGGTATTACGCCCTAATAAACATTAGTAGCGGTCAAGTTGAAGTTAAACTATGTAGACTGTAAATACTATGATAAAGAATAAATTATGGTGTAACGTAGATGACTTACTCTATCTTAGCTTTAGAACCTAAGAGGAGAATACTTGGTGTAGCTGTTGCATCAGGAGCTATTGCTGTTGGTTCTCGCGTGCCATGGGCTAAAGCTTTTACTGGAGCTGTCGCGACACAAGCGTATACAAATCCCTCACTAGGACCTATAATATTAAAGCTTATAGAGTTAGGCTATAGAGCATCTAAAGCTGTAAAGTATGCTTTAACGTTAGATCCAAAACCTGAACTTAGACAGGTAGCGGCAATCGATATCCACGGGGATATGGGGGTCCATACTGGAACTAATACACCACAGTGGAGTGGAGAACTAATTGATAGAGATAACCTATGTTTATGTATAGGTAATCTGATCTGTGGCTCTAAGGTTCTAGAGGAAATGCATAAAGCATATGTAGAGGCAGAAGGTAAAGATTTTGCTGAAAGACTATTACTAGCATTAAGTATGGGCCATAGAGTTGGCGGTGACAAACGTGGAGATAGAAGTGCAGCAATACTCATAGTCGGTACCACAGAGTATAGCCCATACTACGATAAAATACTCGACTTAAGAGTCGACTATAGCCTAAACCCAGTAGAAGACCTTATCAAACTCTATAAGAAACTTAAGTATAGCATTTAACTTCAACGCTAACATTACATCATCTACTCTATTCCATCTAAACTAAAATAATAGTAAAAATGTATTCACCTAAAATTTATACATGGTGTTAACGTAATGAATGCTATCAGTGAAATTAGGGAGCGTATAGCTTTAGAAGCATTAAAGTACATAGGTAACGCTAAAGTTATAGGTGTTGGTACAGGATCTACAGTTGGAAAGTTTATTGAAAAACTAGGGGAGTATAGGAGAGAATTTGGCGATAGATTATTTATTGCATCATCTTACGATACTATACTTAAACTTAGAGAGTACGGGTTTAAAGTTATACATCCGCTAATGGTATCAGAGATAGACGTATACATTGATAGTGCTGATGAAGTAGATAAAGAGTTAAACCTAGTTAAGGGTGGTGGTGCAGCTTTAACTCTAGAGAAAATACTTACATACTATTCTAAGAAGAGGGTATTCATAGTTGACTACATGAAGGTAGTTAACTGGCTTGGAGAAAAACACCCAATACCAGTAGATGTAATACCATACGCTGTAACAATGGTCTACAGGTATCTTAAGAGTAGAGGTTACAATGTTAAAGTGAGATACACTACTAAAGGCAAATACGGACCAGTAATATCAGATATTGGAGGAATAATATTAGACATTAAATTGGATAGCCCAGTTAACGTAAGAGATCTAGAAAGAGAGTTAAAAAGTATACCGGGGGTAATTGAGACAGGTTTATTCATAGACCTCGTGGACGTACTAATAGTAGGCTATAAGGATAAAGTTGTAGTGAGGAAGAGAAGCTAGAAGAGGTAAGAAGTGGTAGTTAGTGGTCCCGCGGCGGGGATTCGAACCCCGGACCACTCGGTCTCCGTGATGGGGGGCTTTGTGCCGGCATGCACTCATCCCATAGGGCTTGCACTCTCACACGCCCCGGTCGTGCATGCGGAGGGGAGCCCCCAACCCCACGTAACCCCTCTACAGCCGAGCGCTCTACCGCTGAGCTACCGCGGGACCCTCAGTCCACTGTCTCTCTGAATATATCTCTTATAAATTCTTATCTGACCTTCACTATCTAGCCTACTAGTTTTCTCTTCACCTTCTCTACTAACTCTTCAACTGAGATTTTCTCTTGCACTCTACTCTCCATATCCCTTAAGGTTACCTTATTATCCTTCAGCTCTTCTCTCCCCACTATTACGACGTAGTTGTATTTGTTTTCTGAAGCATATGATAATGCTTTCTTTAGGTTAGTATAGTAGGATATTGATGCCTTAATACCCTCCCTGTGTAGATTAAGAATTATCTTAGCTATTACAGGTTTAGCTTCTTCAACTAACCCAACTATTAATACTTTCCCCTCCTCACCAATGGGTAGTCTTATTCCTTCACTTTTGAGCGCTAACAGTGTACGGTCGATACCAATAGCAAACCCTACAGCAGGTGTAGGTGGTCCACCATACAATTTTATTAATGTATCATATCGACCACCACCAGCAATACTAACCTTTAATCCTGAGACTACTTCATATATTATTCCAGTGTAGTAGGCTAGGCCTCTAGCAAAACCCAAGTCGATGTAGAATGGTACATTAGCTTCATAGAGTATATCTGCTACTCTAACTAAGTAGTCTAGCTCCTCAGCAGCATCAGTATAGCCATTTACTCTGAGATCCTCCATGATATTGCTGATAACCTTCAATTCAGCTTTAGATTCAACTCTAGTTTTAGCAAGTTTCTCCATAACACTTACTACTCTCTCCTTATTTGAAGCATGCTCCGTAACCACTTCTACTGCGTCATCAAATCTACCCTTATCTATAAGCCATAGTATATGGTCTTGAACCTCTTCTCCCACATTCTCATACGCTAGTATATTTCTAATTACACCTACATGTCCAAGTTTAATTCTATATTTGATGCCGAGAGAGTCATAGTATTCCTTTAATACTAGTATTGTTTCAGCATCAGCTAGTGGATCCTTAATACCTAAAAGCTCAATACCAGCCTGATAGAATTCACGATATCTACCAAACTGTGGCTCCTCGTATCTAAACACATTAGATATGTAGTATAGTCTTACAGGTTTGGGTTTACCTATAAGTGAGTTTATGTACAACCTCGCTATACTAGCTGTAACTTCAGGTCTAAGTGCAACTTCACGTCCAGCTTTATCCCTGAAAACATACATTGACCTCTTAATCTCCTCACCACTCTTAAGTGCAAATAACTCAAATAACTCTATAGTTGGGGTTATAACATACTTATAACCATACTTTTCAACTATACTCTTGAATAGTGTAAATAAATAATCTAGTTCTACACTTTCAGGGTAGAGTATATCCCTCATACCCCTAACAGGTCTAAACTTAACCATAAACTGTCCCCCAATTACCTCGGTATTCTAGTTAACTGTATTCTTGATACTTCATAGTATGTTATATCACCATGTTTATCAACTACAGCTAACAATACATCCTTATCCATACGTGACGCCATATCAATCCACTCAATAAGGTTACTAAGTTCCATCATTACTGTCTCTTCAACAACGTAAACTATATACTTTGACGGCTTAGACTTACCCTTAAACATTAATAGACTATTACGTGATGGACCAGGTTTAACTATTCGACCCCTCCTCCTTAAATCATAGTATACTGAAAACTTAATCCATAACTGTGGATCATACTGTTTAAGTATTTCGAGTAGTCTACTACACTCTACAATCTCACCATCACATTTAACCTTTAACCTACCATTGTAAACTAGGTATACTGCTTCTACAGGCTCGAGAATAAGCCTATCGCCCTCTAATACTCCATAGCCTTCACCATATAGTCTTTTAGCACTATCAGCATCATCAACTACTACTCTACCATTAACTAGCCTTCCCTCAATAGCCACTCCCATAAACACCCATACTCTTATGCATTCTAGATTTAGTTTTAATGTAGAAGTAAAATCTTATATTCCTTACTCAAAACATAGTATTCTAGGTGTACTATTTTTGCAGTTACAGTTTAAAGTTGAGTTAAAGATTAAGCCTATAGAGTGGTTGAATGGGAAAATAAAATTCATTAATGTAGTAAAGTTACCACATAAACTAGAGTATGTTGTAACTGACGACTTAGAGAGACTAGCTAAAGCTATTGAGAATCTCGAGATTAGAGGTGCACCAGCTATTGGTGTTGCAGCAGCATTAGGATTAGCAATGGTAGCATACAATAGTAAAGCCAGAAGTGTAGATAGCTTGAGAGATGAAGTAGAGAAGGCAGCAAATAGGCTTAGAAAGACTAGGCCAACAGCTGTAAATCTATTCTGGGCTATCGATAGAATGTTGAGGAAGCTAAGAGAGTATAGGGGCAAAGATGTTAATGAGCTTAAGAGGATTCTAGTTGATGAAGCACTTAAAATAATGAGTGAAGATATAGAAGCAAACATTAGAATGGGCTTTATAGGTGCAGAACTAGTAGACGACGGTGATACCATACTAACACACTGTAATACCGGTGCATTAGCAACAGCAGGTTTCGGTACAGCATTAGGAGTTATAAGGGCAGCTGTACTCCAAGGTAAACGTATTAAGGTTATAGCTACTGAAACTAGACCACTACTACAGGGCGCTAGACTAACAGTATGGGAGCTTCTAAGTGAGGGTATACCTGTAACACTCATAACGGATAGTATGGTAGGTTACATTATGAGTAAGGGTTTAGTAGATAAAGTATTCGTTGGTGCAGATAGAATACTACTATCAGGACATGTAGCTAACAAGATAGGAACATACACTATAGCTGTTCTAGCAAAAGAACATAAAATACCATTCTACGTTGTAGCACCAACATCAACTATAGATCCAGTAAGTAAAGAAATACCTATAGAAGAGAGGGATCCAAACGAGGTAAGAACAGTACTAGGAGAAATCTACATTACTCCAAGAAATGTCCCAGTTTACAATCCGGCATTTGATATTACACCACCAGAATACATAACAGCAATAATAACTGAAAAGGGTATAGCTAGACCACCCTACGAGAAGTCGCTAAGGAAACTACTAGGTTTAAAATAGAAGTAGATTGGTGCGGCGGCCGGGATTTGAACCCGGGATCTCCGGCGTTCCACCAACCAGTGTGGAAGAGTTGTTGGCAGGCCGGCGTCCTAGTCCAGGCTAGACTACCGCCGCACCATCCAGGTTACTCATAGTACATTAAGAGTTATAAAAGGTTTCTGCAAAACAACCACAAAACGACCGCAAATGTATAATGGGTTTTACTGCAAACATATATAATTAGGTTTTAAGGAAAAACTTAAATATAAGGGTGGGAGAGACAAACACCGGAGGTAAGGTGGAGATAGGTTAGAATTGAAATTGGTATAGGTGCCGCCGTAGTATAGCCCGGACAAGTATGCGGGCCTTTCGAGCCCTCCACACTATAACGAAGAGAGCCCGTGACCCGGGTTCAAATCCCGGCGGCGGCACCACATACCCCACACACAATAACTTATGACCTTATTTTGGAATACTTCGATCTAGTTTAGTGTAACCTGAGATGACAGACCGCGAGTTGAGTGGAAAAGCTTCCACACATGAGATATATAGGATTGTGGATGAAATGAAGACTTCTACTACGGGTATTGAATGATCATGGTAAATCCGGGTAGAATAGTAAAGTAGGATACAGTGAATGGAGAAATGTATCACAAACTCTAAATTTAAAAACACGTAGAATCTAAGTTTACTATGGGCGTATACCTCCATGAGTTGTAGAGGGAAACTAGATAACCTGAAATACCTATTTTCACCATCAAGTATTGCTGTTATTGGTGCTTCTAGGAAGCCTGGAAAGATAGGTCACGCTATTGTTAAAAACCTGTTAGAGTATGGGTTTAAGGGTAAAATATACCCTGTTAACCCAACAGCTAATGAGATACTAGGTCTTAAGGCGTATAAGAGTATTCTCGAGATACCTGATGAAGTTGATATGGCTGTTATCTCGATACCTGCTGAGAAGGTTCTACAAGCTATTGATGAAGCTGGGAGGAAGGGTGTTAAAGTAGCAGTTGTAATTACTAGTGGATTCTCAGAGGTTGGTAATGTTGATTTAGAGAGGAGAATGGTTGAACTAGCACATAAGTATGGTATGAGAATTCTCGGACCAAACATTTTCGGTATAGCCTATACACCTGCAAATATGAATGCAACATTTGGCCCTAAAGACATACTTAAGGGTGGTATAGCGTTCATAACTCAGAGTGGTGCTCTCGGAATAGCATTAATGGGTTGGACTCTCCTAGAGGAGATAGGCTTATCAGCAATAGTCAGTATGGGTAATATGGCTGACCTAGATGTAGCTGAGGTATCACAGTATTTAGCTGACGACCCTAACACTAAAGTCATAACTATATACCTTGAGGGTTTAAAGGAGGGTACAGGTAAAACATTCATTAAGCTTATGAGGGAGGTTACTAGGAAGAAACCTGTAATAATCCTTAAGGCTGGTAGGTCTGAGAGGGGTGCTGCAGCTGCAGCATCACATACAGGCTCTCTTGCAGGAGCAGATGTAATATATGATGCTGCATTCCGCCAGTCAGGTATACTTAGAGCAATAACTATTGAGGAGATGTTTGACTGGGCTAGAGCATTTGCGCTACAGCCACTACCTAAAGGTGAAAACGTAGTAATAATAACTAATGGTGGTGGTGCAGGAGTTATGGCTACAGATGCGTGTGCTGACTACGGTGTAAACCTTTACACACTACCCGACGATCTTAAAGAGGAGTTTAGGAAGTGTATGCCGTGGTTTGGTAGTCCGAAAAACCCTGTAGACCTAACTGGAATGGCTGTAGAGGACAACTACTATAAAGCTCTCAAGGTAGCATACTCTGATGAAAGAATACACTCAATAATAGTATTGTATTGTAGAACTGCAATACTAGACCCAATGAGCCTAGCAAAGGTGATTGTACAAGCGTATAGGGAGGCTAAGAGTGAGGGTAGAGAGAAACCAACAGTAGTATGTATGATTGGTGGAACAGATGTCTACAATGCAATGAGGTACCTAAATAGAGAGGGTATACCCGCATACCCAATACCGGAGAGAGCAGTAGCAAGTCTAGGAGCACTCTACAAGTACAAACGATACCTTGAAAAAATAGGTGAACATAAAACTCACTAAAATACATCCCAAAAACAATAAAACTTTATTAGAGTAGTAGTAATGGGAGTAGTATTGGGTGCGGGGGTGCCCGAGCCAGGTTAAAGGGGGCGGACTCAAGATCCGCTGGCGTAGGCCTGCGTGGGTTCAAATCCCACCCCCCGCACCATAAAAGAGAAACCTCCCGATAGCGTGCCACCTTACGACGGGCGGACGGACCCGTAAAACAGGGTATGACGAACTATTGTAGCGAGGTGGCACGCCGGGAGAAGTAATACTCAGTTCAACAAGGACTTCTTCACTGAGGGATACTAAGCCCCCTCATATTATCCGCTGTTCATCACCAATATATCACCTTATATTAGAAGGTTTAATAATGTTATTAGAAGACTATGGTGGGCCCGGGGGGATTTGAACCCCCGACCTCCCGGTTATCAGCCGGGCGCTCCACCAGGCTGAGCTACGGGCCCTATACTCCCTATAGTAACCATAGTTCTCTTAGTTTTTTAAAGTTTAAGGTTTACAAAACCTATATCCTACCATATCGAGTTTACAGTTTCCCGTATAGTAGTCGCCCATGCGTGATACTCGAGATCTTTCCGTTATTTTAGTAACCATGCACGGGTTCATCCCACCTCAGCACTTCCCTGCCCCCGTTCACTGGGAGTATCTACGTTTTTATTTCGGTACTCCCTTCAGTAAAAAGCAGGTGTATAGCCTCGCCCTTTGCCTATGACTCATCAGCTCATCGGCTTTGATGGAATTATATCTTCATATATAAATTTATCTGTGGCTCGAGTAGTGAGTAGACATTCAGCATCAGCTTACATGTAGACTTTGAAGACTCTACAGTCTAGAGTTTTCAAAATACTAAAGAGTTGCCATAGTTTCCGAGAGAACCTAAGTGCTCGAATAAGCGAATAGTCTAGGATACTACGGTAAAACTTTAAACCCTCCCAAACCTACTCTACCACGGACTACTCTGACTCATAATGTGGGCCGGTAGCTCAGCCTGGAAGAGCGCTCGGTTGGCATCCGAGAGGTCCCGGGTTCAAATCCCGGCCGGTCCACCACACCCCCACCAATAACCAATTCTATTAGCCCTTTTAGTGTACTAGAGGAGCTCCCTCTCAATCCGCTTCTATAACCTCCCATCACCTTAAGATCAAGATAGTTAAGGTTTCAAATACTCTCCAGTAAGGTAACATACCATGATAGCATTACAGTGAATACGTTAAAAACCTACCATTTGATGGTAGTATTTTAAAATACCACAACTACAATACTATTCTGGGAAGGGTAATGTTTAATGCTAGTATTGTCTAAAAGTATTTCACAAACTGTATAGTGTATTATTAGTTCTACTAGTAACTATAATTGGAGCTCTAATAACGTACCTCTGGGTATCCTCAGTTCCAAGTATTAATGTAGGTGAAGCTGTAAAGCCTTTTAAACAAATAATTAAAATTGAAAGTGTAATAGTTGAAAATGGTAAGCTAGTAGTTGTTGTCAGGAATATTGGTGATGTAGAGGTTACTGTAGATAGAGTTTACATTGAGAAAACCGGTTTAACACTATACTCACTGAATATTGTAGGAGGTAAAGTTAAAATTAAACCTAACGAAGTAGCCATAGTTAAAGCCGAAATTCCATCGGATAAGATAACAGGATACTACACCATAAGAGTATGTTCTGAAAGTGGAGCTTCAGCAGCATACACTACAATACTCTTAGTGGGAGAAGTTGAGACAGTAACTTGGCTTAAAGGGTGGAAGTATAGAAAACTAATACTAAATAGTTGAGAGAAGTGGAAACAGGCTAGTAAACTACCAGGTTAGGGTAGAGTTAACTCTAGAAAACTTCGATTACAGTAAAGTGAGAATTGATGGAGGAGACTTAAGATTTACAGACTCAGATGGAGTAACACTACTACCATACTGGATTGAAAAATGGAATCCAGGAGGAACATCCATAATATGGGTTAAAATACCTGAAATACCAGCTAACAGTGAGAAGAAGATATACCTGTACTAAGGTAACCCTAAAAAAGTTTAAACAATTATGATGCAAGGCTAAGCCTATACACATCAAATCAACCTGTAAATGAACATCCAAAATGGGTTCAAGGAGCACACATAATAGCTGTAGGAGGTGGATGTTGGGGCCTGGGTTGATGGTATTAGCAGTATAATAGAATTCGAAGCTACACATGGGATAATGGGGAAGATAAAGTGTACTGGAGTAGAGAATGGCTTATTATCGGTATAGTATACTATGAGGGAAACACTACATACTACGTGTGGAAGGATAATACATATACGCCTATAAAAATCTATAATAAAGCACATTCAAGTTTTAGGATAATTTTAGGAAACCACGCTGAAAGCATTAGTATGGCACCCGATACAACCATAGAAACATGGTTTGACCGGATTAGGCTTAGAAAATATGTAAAAACCTGAACCATCAGTAACTGTTGGTAATGAGGAGGCACAATCATAGTCTTTAAGTTTTTCTCTAAACGTTTAATAATGATTAGAGCTAACTATTCAGAGCAGTCTAGTAT
>DQVH01000095.1 GCA_015661855.1 Desulfurococcales archaeon | reverse complement strand
TACGGTTTATAACCTTTCCACTAAATAGCTACTTACCCTAACTACTCACCTGGAAATCCCAGGCTTACACTATACTAGGTACTAGCATGTTGTATGTATTATTGCGAGTAGCCTTCTATTACTAAGCTTCTCTACATCCTCCACTATTGAGTCGCTAGTTTTACCTATAATGATTTTAACACCTTTACTAGCTAGATTGTTAAGTAGCTCTCTAGCTTTAGGTGTGATAGGTAGTTCCCCATAGACACCTGTAGCTATAATTACTACTTCTGGTACACCATACTCTCTAATATAGTAGTTTAATTCTACATCACTAAGTGGTGTATGCCCATACTCTCCTCGGTATGCTCTAGAGAGATCCTTCCTTCTACGCATAACCCTACTACCATAAACTACTACATCATAGTTGTATGTTTCCCCAAAAACCCTAACCCAACCAAAACCTGTACGCTTACCCAAGAAGGTTACACCTAGTCTATAAATAGTTTACATTATGTATTTTAAGTTTTCATAGTGATAAGTTTATGTAATAGTTGTATGATAGTGTAAACTAGCAATTAGTCTACAGGGAATAGTATAAAATAGTGTAGTGATGGTATTGTGGTTAAGGTGTTAATTAATGATCTTAGCGTCATGGAGGACTATTAGGAGAGTTACTAGACTAGTAGATGTTGTACTAGAGGTGTTAGATGCCAGAGACCCAGTTGGCACTAGATCGAGAAAGCTAGAGAGAATAGTTGAGAGGGAGGGTAAAAAACTGATAATAGTCATAAATAAAGCTGACCTAGTACCTCGAGAGATACTCGAGAAGTGGAAGAGGATTTTCGAAAGTGAAGGCTACCCTACAGTCTATATTAGTGCTAGAGATAGACTTGGAACAAGTATTCTCAGAAAGACAATACTCAAAATAGCAGATAAGAAGGGTGATATAGTTAAAGTAGCTGTCGTTGGATTCCCAAAGGTTGGTAAATCAACAATAATTAACGTACTAAAGGGTAAACACTCAGCATCAACAAGCCCCATACCCGGCAGTCCCGGATACACAAAGAGTACACAGTGGTATAGAGTAGACAAGAAAATACTAATATTAGACACTCCCGGAATACTACCAGTAAAAGGTGATGATATTGAAGCAGCTATTAGAGGGAAGGCACCAGACGAACTAAAGGATCCAGTAAAACCAGCTATAGAGTTATTAAAGAGAGCGTTAAAGTATAACCCAAACGTCATAAGGGAAACCTATGGTATAAGTGAGACAGACCCCTACAAAATTCTAGTGAAAATATGTGAGAAAAGACACTGGTACTACAAGAAGGATAGAGAACCATTAATTGAGGAGGCTGCAAAAATGGTTATTAGGGATTGGCATAGAGCAAAACTAGTATTCTACATTAGACCAGAGGAATACCTTAAGTCAAGGGAGAGTAGTAATAGTAAGCCTGTAGGTAACTCTAAATAAATGCATCCATATGCCTATAGAGTACTATGAAGGAGTAGGTTACAAACGTAAGTGACACTATAGATGCAAGGAGTATACCCACCAGTATTAAGTAGGCTAATAGTATACCCACATTTAATGCTGAAGCTATAACCTCTACTTCTTCGAGATGTAGTAACGCATAAATACTATAGTATAGTGCATTAGCTGATATAAAGAGAATAAATGGTACCAGAGTAGAGGCTATAACCAATCCCAGCTTCCTACGAGCCCTAAAGGCATGAATGGAAATAAAGAGTGGAAACATTAACAACCCTATAAACATTATTGAAGCTCCTATAATTAGTGGTGCAAGAATAATGGATATCACAAATGAGAGAACATATAGTTTATATGCTCGTTTAACAATTGAGAGTTTACCTGTAAAGTCGTAGTATGCTGCAAAAATATACCTTGTAAAGTACTTTACGTTATCTAAGTATTCTCTTAGAGCACGTTTATTTCTAAAGTCTAAACTGTCATACTCGTTTAATAGTTGATTACACTTCATACTAAGTGATTTAGCTAATTCCGGTAAATCGTATTTCAATTCGTGAATAGTTGAATTAACAGTTCTTATTGCTCTATTTAGAAGTTTAACTACAGCTAGTAATTGTTTATGTGGGAAAAAATATTGTTTTTCTTGAAGGCTTACTTTTAGCTTTTCTAAGTGGTCTCTAAGTTTTAGTAGTTCTCTAACTGACCTCACTACTCTATGGAACCCACCTTTAGTTTCTACTTAGTTTCACTCTTCCTCTTAACAGTATACCATTTATACCCTACGTATATTACTAGTCCAAATACTACAATCCATCCGAAAGCTAGGAAAGCTAAAGCACTAATGGCGAAGGGCATTCCTATTCACCTCCAGCTATTTCCCTACTGTATCTCCTATATAGTGCTATCTTGTTAATTGCTAATCCTAGAATGAACATAGCGATTAGCATTACTACAGCTATCCACCCGAATATGTTATCCGGTCTAGCTGCAGCTGTTAAAGCTCCTGTTACAGTAAACCATACTAGCATGACTATTAGGTATATTGGTGCAATTACTCCTGCTACTATAGTCCAGTACCATTTAGGTACTGTTATGAATGCTCCTTTATGCATCTCCTTATAGCTTTCACTAATACCCCAAAGCCATAGTACAGCTATAACCTCAATTAATGCTACTACTAGTAATAGTAGTGAGCCAGCATAGAAGTCTGCTAGATCTAGGTAGTCTGTTAACTCCTTAGTCTTCATAGCTCCCTCAATGTTAACGAATACTCCAGTTAGAAATACTATTGCAAATGCTATCCATGCACCCTTCCTCCTCACTATGTTAAAGTCTTCTTCAAATATTGCTGTTATAACGTTAACTAACGCTATAGCACTTGTAACACCTGCAAACCATAGGAGGGAGAACCAGAGGAATCCCCCTAGGGCACCTATTATTACTAGTCTACCGAATAGTGGTGGTAGTGCACTAACTG
>DQVH01000033.1 GCA_015661855.1 Desulfurococcales archaeon | reverse complement strand
TAGTGTTGGTGGATCTGTAAGTACATTAATTATTGTTGATTCAACACCAAATAGTGTTCTACCAGAATCTATTATTACATCTACACGTCCATAGAGATCATCTATTACGTGTTTAGCTGTAGTAGGGCTAGGTCTGCCAGAAAGATTAGCGCTTGGAGCAGCTATAGGTGTTCTAGATAACTCTATAAGCTTTAATGCTACAGGGTGCGCTGGCATTCTAACAGCTACAGTATCTAGACCTCCAGTAACCTCTCTAGGTACACTACTCTTCCTCCTCAAAACCAGTGTTAATGGTCCAGGCCATACACGCTCTATAAGCTTCCAAGCTATCTCAGGTATATCCACTGCTACACTATGTAGTTGATCTAAACTAGCTATATGGATTATTAGAGGGTTATCTGGAGGCCTATTTTTAGCCTTAAATATTTTTAATACCGCTCTAGGATTAAACGTGTCAGCACCAAGACCATAAACTGTCTCTGTAGGGAATGCTACAATACCACCACTCTTAATAACATTAGCACACATCTCAATAACATTAACATCTATGTTTAATGGATCCACTCTAACAATCTTAGTCAAATATATTACACCTAAAATAACCATTACTGTTAAAATATACTACAGATTCTTCGAAAGTATTTATGAAGGTTTATACATATTTAAAGTTTAATTCTAGAAAAGCTAGCCCAGAATAGGCATTATACATAGATATACTGATTGATAGGAGTTAGTACTCTCCTACCCCTTTTGTTGTACTTCGCTACTCTATTCATGTACATCTTTTTCAATGTACCGGGACCCCAGATGATCTCTTTGTAACATATTATCTTAGATGAGGTAATGGTAGTTATAATGTAGTAAAGCTTTTGGAGGAGGGTTGTCGATTACTCAACTACTCCAACTCCTGAGTGATGGAGGAGGAGAAAACTTTATTTACACTATAACATCCTATTACTCAGACTCATATGGCATAGTATGTTGGTAATTGGGGTTGGTAATATTGGTTGTATTTGAGAAACTATATCCTATAAGTTTTAGTGTTGAACAGAAGGTTTTCGAAGTCTACGGTGTTAAATTTGGTGGAGTACCAGGGTTAAACCCTACTGTTGTTATTGGTAGTCTATTCTATACTGGTGATAGGAAGTTGGTTAATGCCTGTGAGGGAGTTATTGATAAAGAGGCTACTATTAGAGAGATTGAGTTTGCTAAAAGTGTGGCTGAAGAGTATGGTTTAAAACTAGCGATAGACCTTATAGGTAGCTCTACTAAGCTATTTGAGAAAACGCTACCACTAATAGCTGATATAGCTAACACACCAATACTAATCGACTCACCATCACCTAAAGTAAGAATTGCAGGATACAAGTTAGCATATGAGATAGGTGTAAGTGATAGATGTATCGCTAACGGTTTATATATTAACTCACCTAGGGAAGAGTATGAAGCTATAAGGGAGTACAAAATCGCTGCAAGTGTAGTTATGGGTTTTGATCCATCAAGAGCATCAACGACATTAACACCAAGTAGTAGACTAGAACTAGTAACTAATAAGTTAATACCGAAAGCAAGACACTATGGTATAGATAGAATATTATTGGATGCTGTGGTATTAGATCCATCAAGTATTAGTCTTTGCGGTATAACTATTAGGCTATTTAAGGATAAACTCGGTTTACCATCAGGTGCTGCACCAGCAAACGCTTTAGGCCAAGTATCTAAAAGAAGTTTTAGAGTTGAAGACGCTACAGGTATTCATAGTAGTTCAGCAGTATACCTGAGACTTATGGGTGCAGACTTCATATTCTACGGTCCACTAAAAAGGATTAAGTATATTGCATCAGCGCTATCAACTGTGGATAGCCTTCTAGGATACCTACTAAGACTTGAAGGTAAACGCTTAGATAGACAACACCCAATAAGTAAATTACTTAAAAGACTACACCACGTATTCACTAAAACCCAGCTAACACTTAGTGGAGGGTAGGTATAGTGAGTAGTGAATGCCCTAAACGTATATTAAATGGACCATGTGGTGGTGGTAGTGAAGGATACTGTGAAGTTGATGGTAGAGTATGCCCATGGGTTAAACTATTTAAGAGTAGTAAGGGCCATCTACCAAAAGCTTTCACAGAAATAATACTAGATAGAGGGTTTAAAATTAGAAACTATAAGCCTCAGAAGAGAACACCATTAAGCAGCTTAATGAGTAAAATTGCTAATGGGAAACTAGTATTAACATATGAAGTTGAAACAGGTAAAGGTAAAGACATAAATAGCATACTTACACTCGTTAAAGAGTTAAAGGAGTATTTCGACGCATTTAACTTTACAGACAACCCTATAGGCGTTATTGAGTGTGATCCACTGCCAATAGCTTACACAGTTATGAGAGAGCTTAATGTCGACGTTATACCCCAAATTACATGTAAGGATAGGAATAGAGCAGCATTAACATCATATATACTATCAGTAATAGCATTAGGTATAAGAAACATTATTGTTACTACTGGTGACTGGCCTCACTTAGGCGGATCTAGATATGTTAAACCAGTATTCGACTTAGACTCGGTAAGACTAGTATATCTTGTAAGATTAGTTAGTGATCTAGGGGTAGACTTTTCAGGAAGACGTCTAAATACTAAAGGTAAAATAGTTCATGTGGGTGTTGCTGTAAATCCTCACTTTAAACCATTAGAACTTGAACTATTAAAGCTTAAAAAGAAAATTAAAGCTGGTGCAGAATTTGCACAAACACAACCAGTATACTCCTATGAACAGGGTGAAAGATTCATAAAGGCACTTAAAGAGTATAAGATAAATATACCTATAATATTAACCTTGACGCCAATAAATACCGAAATGGTTAGATTACTTGAGGAGAAACTTAAAATACCATTACCAAGTACATATAAGAGCGTACTTAGAAAGTGTACTAGCTGGGAGGATACATTAAACTATAATTTAGAGTACTTTACAAAGCTAGTTAGTGAACTCACATCACTCGACATTAGTGGATTCCACATTATAACTTTTGGTAACATAGTATTAGCTAGAGAAATAGCTAAACATGTCAAAGGGTAACAATGTACAGAGTAACCTTAATTACTAGTTAAACACACTAATACGTAATGGATGATGACTACACACCCTTTAACCGATGGATGAGTGGAGTGGCCAGGGCTGACAGTAAACCATTACGTCTTACTGTTTCCTATCATGTCTTTAGTGACACTTTCTACCTCACTTATATGGATTAAACTCCATGGTATCTACAGTAATGCTCTTATCACTTTATAGGACTTTAAGATTTCCATAGTTTAAAATCTAAATATCCTTACTCTCGCCAATACTCTTGTATGTTTCATAGTGTACTAGCTCGTTTAGAGGTTTTCTCGGTTTAGCTTTAGGCTTTTCATCTGGATAGCCTAAAGCTATAATACATAGTAGGAACTTGTTTTCGGGGATCCTAAGTATCTTTTTCATTACGGGATGGTCTAAAGCATTAATCCATACTGCTCCCAGCCCTAGAGCGTGTGCTGCTAATAGGATATACATTGTAGTACATGCACCATCAATCATGTGTGTATTAGGGCTAATTGAGGGATCAGTTACAACAGCTATTGCTGCAGCAGCATTCTCTAAAGGTTTTGAAGCTAACCCCCTAGTCTTACTCAGCTCCCTAATTATACTCTTATCAGTAATTACAATATACTCCCAGGGTTGAGCGTTTCTCGCACTGGGAGCGTAACGTGCTATATCAAGTATCTTTAACAGTATATCCTTAGATACCTCCTTATCTTTAAACTTTCTAATAGATCTTCGTGAAAGTAGAAACTCTATGTAAACCTTCTCCACTAACACGAACACCCCATACACATTAACATCAGCAACGTAAATATATTTCGCTAATGATGAATGCTACTGGTTTAGACGCTCCCCAGATAATAAGCCTTATATATTGTATATTACGTGCATTAATGTCCGTATAGTTAGTTAAGTAGTAATACCGGTATGGGTAATACTTATCCTGGTGTTCTGAGTGAGAATAACTTTTATCTCATCATATCCTCCAACACACTGCGGTATTGCTGAGTATACTAGAATGCTTACAGCATCACTAAAGTCTATTAGTAGTAGTATAGAAGTCTACGTTATAGCTGATATTAGTTTTAAAAGTGAGCCATGGTATGATGACTTCTCTGGAGCCTATATATACCCGGTGTTCATTAGGGGTGGTAGTAGACTTCATAGGATAATTGATGTACTATCGGAGATTAATGGTACTGATATACTACATGTACAACACGATTACAGTCTATATGGGTATAGTGATGAAATATTGAGACTTATAGTTAAAGCTCGTAATGAGAAACTTGCAAGAAAAATAGTACTAACAGTACATACTGTACATCATCCATACACAGATAGAATTGAAGCTATAGAGTTTCAGAGAAAACTAAATATATGTGATACCATAATTGTTCATAGTCATTTACAAGAGTTTGAATTGAGAAACCAGGGTATAACACCTACTCTTATAGAGAGGATACCCCACGGAACACTACTAAATCCATACTTAGGATACCCTAAGAGAAGACTACTGGAAGACTTAAAGGTTGATGAGGGTAGAGTTCGAGGACTAATAGCTGTAGTACCGGGGTTTCTAAAGAGAGATAAGGGGCTAGATGTACTATTAGAGTCTTTAAGAACCTTACGTACAAGTGTAGATAAGCTAACACTCATAATATCGGGGGAGGTATGGGATTATAGTGTGTTAAAGTACATTAATGAATTAGAGAAACTTGTAAACTTAATATTCTGGGAAAGGTACCTAGACAATAGTGAACTACTTAAACTAAACGCGTTAGCTGACATAATATTACTACCGTATAAAAGTGTGAAATTCTACAGTATAAGTGGAATGCTACATCTATCTATGGGTAGTCTAAAACCGATAATAGGTACTCGAGTTCCAAAACTTATAGAGTTATATCAGCATGCACCTAGGCTCACAATACCACCAGAGAATCCACAAGCACTAACACGAATACTAAAGTGGGTTATGAAAAACTATGATATGATAGTACCCTATATGAGTTCACTCTACAGTTACGCTATTAGAACTCAATGGTACAGAATGGCTCAGAGACATTTAAACCTATACATGAAGCTACTTAAAGAGAAAGCTGAACCAGTGACACCTCCTAAAACGTTAATACAGGTAGAATAGAATAGTATCAGCCAAAACCTCCCTAATCACCGCTCATTGATGGGACTACTCATCATCTGTGAGTTAACATAAGTATTCTACAAATTTAAGTTTTTAAAGGAAAAGATACAGTAACTTACTAGGAAGAAACCATTCGTAAACTATTTAACGTCACTTATAGAGCCGGCTAATTAATAGTATAGTATACTCACACTACACCCCCCATAGAAACAGTAATAATTTCGCTTTACACTTTAGAATATGGGGTTGAATATAATGGTTATTTTGAAATCTGTTGTTGATAATCTGAAGGGTAGAGATTTAATTACAACACAGGATTGGAGTATTGAGGAGTTAAGAGTAGCAATAGACTTAGCTAGAGAGCTTAAGAGGCAATACTATTATCTTGGTATAGAGAGAATGCCAAAGTATCTTGATAGAAAGACGTTCATAATGTTATTCTATGCTCCATCAACTAGAACTAGATCAGCATTCGAAACAGCTATGACAATACTTGGTGGACATGCACAGTATATTGAACCTAAAATGACAAGAATTGGTGAAGGTGAAGCTATAAAGGATGTCGCTAAAATGTATGAAATTTATGGTCAAGCGCTAGGGATAAGAATTTTAGATAAAGCTATAGACTTTAAGTGGGGTGAAGGCCATAAGGTAATACTGGAGTATGCTAAATACGCTAAAATACCTGTAATAAACATGGCTGATGATCAGGAACATCCAACTCAAGCATTAGGAGACTTAATGACTATTGAGGAAAAGCTAGGTAAAGTTGAGAAGAAGAAGTTCGTAATAATGTGGGCTTACTCACCAGTACTGCGTGGACCATGTAGTATAATAGCTGATATGCTTATAGCGACAAGATTCGGAATGGACGTTGTTATAGCTCATCCACCAGGATACGAATTACCAGAGAAGGTACTAGAGATAGCGAGAAAGAATGCTATTGAGAGTGGTGGTAGTCTAGAGATAATGAATGACTATAGGGAGGCACTCAGAGGCGCACATGTGGTCTTCCCCAGAAATTGGTGTTCACAAAAGCTAATGGAGCTTGGAGCAAGTGTTTACGGTAAACAAGAGTTAGAAAACTATTCTAAATTCAAGAATTGGAGACTTAAAATGGAGGATCTAGACTTAATGGATAAGAAGGGTATAATAACACATGTACTACCAGTATTTAGAGGTTATGAAGCAGACGATGAGGTAATGGATTCAGAGAGATCAGTAATATATGAGCAAGCTGAAAATAATATGTGGGCTAAAGCGGCAGTACTAGTTCTAACTATGGGTGGACTATGAAGATACGCTGTTACTATTTAAACATTTGACATAATTTCACTATTTTTAGTCGGGAACTATAGTTGTACCAGCTCTACCCTCAAGGACGTCTAATGCCTTATATAGGTGACCTATTGCAGCTCTCTTACCACCATTCCTAATAAACCTTATAGCAGCTAGTACTTTTGGACCCATGCTTCCAGGTGGGAAATGACCTTCCTTATAAAGTTTTTCAGCTTCACTAACTGTTAATCTTCTCAGTAGCTTTTGGTTTGGTTTTCCAAAGTTTACATATACTCCTTCAACATCAGTTACTATTACGAAGTAGTCTGCTCTAATTAGTGTTGCTAGTCTCTCACCTGCAAGATCCTTATCTATAACAGCTTCAACTCCTTTAAGTACGCCATCTTCATATACTACTGGTATTCCACCACCACCAGACGCTATAACGATGAATCCCTTCTCCAATAGTGTCTTAATAGCATCCTTCTCAATGTTATCTATTGGGTTGGGTGATGGTACAACTCTTCTCCAACCACCTCTAGGATCAGGCTTCATAACCCACCCCTTTTCAGCCATAATCTTTTTAGCTGTCTCTTCATCGTAGTATGGCCCTACATACTTTGTTGGATTAGTGAATGCAGGATCATCCTTACTAACTAGAACTTGGTTAACAACTGTTACAATAGGCTTCTCTATCCCTCTACGTTTAAGCTCGTTTAGTAGAGCCTGTTGAATCATATAACCTATCCATCCCTGCGTCATAGCATTAGCTATATCCATAGTTAATGGTGGAATACGCTCCTTTAATGCTTCCATCCATTCAAGAATATTACCTACTTGTGGTCCATTACCATGAGTTAATAATACTCTATACCCCCTCTCAATAATATCGGCAATTTGCTTCATAGCCTTAGTAACATTAATCCACTGCTCCTCAACAGTACCCTTCTGACCCTTCTGTAAAAACGCATTACCACCTAAGGCGATAACAACTAACTCTCCACTCTTAACGGCCATAATATTAACCCTCACTACAACAATCTACCCGCCGATGTAGACACCTTAATGTAATTGGTATAGTGTATATAAGTGTACATGAAGAGGTTTAATAGTACACTCACGTATAAACCTGCAACATGAAGTTACTTAGAACAATTAAATAATAATTAGACATCACACCTACTATAACGTATTCCATTCACTTAAGAGACCTGAGGGAAATATTTTTGCTGATATAGGTGTAAGTGAGTTTGTGGTGAAAGTATACTATGGTTGAGTATGATATTCTAATAAGGAATGGCTTAATAGTGACATTGGATAAGGATAGAAGAGTTATAGAGGGAGGTTTTGTAGCTATATCAGGTGATAGAATAGAGAAGGTTGGTAAGGATCCAACAGGTATTACTGCAGAAAAGATTATCGACGCTAAGGGTAAAATTGTAATG
>DQVH01000134.1 GCA_015661855.1 Desulfurococcales archaeon | reverse complement strand
TCTATTGTTACATCTTACTATGTGGTATGTTCTCTCTGGAATATATCTGGACAGGTTCCACAGGAAACAGAGGGGGGCGGGGGTCAATACATTATCTTACTTTCTTTCTTATTAGGTCTATTTTTGTGATTATACCTACTATGTTTCCTTTGTCTACTACTAGTACTGCGGGGTATTCCATCAGTAGTGGTATTATTGTATCTATCTTCGTATTTGCTGCTACCATTGGTAGTGGTGGCTCTAATGCCTCTTTAACTTTACTCTGTAGTATTGCTTCTGAACTGTAGTTTGCTGTTGCTATCCTTTTTAATATACTACTTTCAGTTACTACTCCGATTACCCTATTGTTTTTGTCTAATACGGGTATTTGTGATATACCATACTTCTCCATTAACTCTACTGCTTTGGTTAATGGTTCATCCTCGTTAAGTGTAATTACTGGTGAATGCATGATTGATTTAGCATCCTCCATACAGCTAGTTGCCTCCTGTAGTACAGTTAGTATGCGTTTTAACGTTGATAATCTTGGATTTACATTACCCTTCTCAATTCTAGCTATAAGTGACTGACTAACACCAGCTCTTTTAGCTAGCTCCTTCTGTGTAAGCCCAGCCTTAATCCTTAACCTTCTTAACTCTTCAGGTGTAGGTAGAACAGGTTGCACCATACCCCCTACCCTACCTATACTGTTAAACTTAGTACTCCGAGTAATAAATTATAATACTTTATACTACAATATTCAGTAATGTTTAAAACTTAATAACGTGTAGTATAGTATTCTGGAGAGACCCCTTTATGCTACTTGAGATTCGAATTCACGGTAGGGGAGGTCAGGGTGTAGTTACTGCTGCACAACTTCTTGTTGAAGCAGCATACTATGAGGGGTTATGGGGGCAAGCAATACCATTCTTTGGGGCTGAACGTAGAGGTGCACCAGTAGTAGCATACGCAAGAATATCAGATAAACCGATTAGAATTCATAGTCAAATATACTCACCTGACATAGTTATAGTATTTGATGAGAGACTTATTAAACTAGCTGATGTCTATAAGGGATTGAGGGAAAATGGACTTCTCATAGTCAACACTACAAAGATGACTAAAGAAACAATACAGATAAGTAAAAAGGGAAAAGTTAGACTCGCATATACACCTGCAACACAAATAGCATTAGACTTAAAACTCATTGTGGCTGGATGGCCTGTAATAAATACAGCTATGTTGGGTGCTTTCGCTAAAGCAACAAAGCTGATAAGTATTAACTCTATAGAAAGGGCAATCAAAAATAACTGGTCTGGCAAAATAGGAGAGTTAAACGCTAAAGCAGCTAGACTAGCTTATGAGAAAACGGTTCTCTACGGTGGTTAAATGTGAGTGTTAGACAACTCCCCATAATCCCGATATCTACACCTAGAATTGGAGCAGTAGGTAAAACGGGAAAGTGGAGAATATTCAAGCCCATTATAAAGCAGGATAAATGCGTTAAATGTCTTCAATGCTGGCTATACTGCCCCGATGCAGCTATTATACGGGATGAAAATGATAATGTAACGGTAAACTATGACTACTGTAAGGGTTGTGGTATTTGTGCTCATGAGTGTCCTGTTAAAGCAATAGAAATGGTTAAGGAGGAGTAAATATTATGCCTCAATATAAAATTTTAACAGGAAACTATGCTGTAGCATATGGTGTTAAACTTAGTAAACCACAGGTTATAGCAGCATACCCTATAACACCACAAACAACAATTGTAGAGAAGCTATCAGAGTTTATTGAGAAAGGGGAGTTAAAAGCTAAAATGTTAAGAGTTGAAAGTGAACATTCAGCTATAGCAGCAGTTATAGGAGCTGCACTTGCAGGTGCGAGAACGTTTACTGCAACATCAAGTCAAGGACTTCTATACATGCATGAAGGTGTATGGATGGCTTCAGGAGCGAGATTACCAATAGTGATGGCTATTGTTACACGCGCCATATTTCCCCCATGGAATATCTGGACAGATCATGGAGACCTACTAGATCAAAGGGATACAGGGTGGATAATATGCATGGTTGAAGATAACCAGGAGGCACTCGATATGATAATTCAGGCATATAAAATAGCTGAAGATGAAAGAGTATTACTACCAGTAATGGTGGGTTTGGATTCATTTATTTTAAGCCATACAGCTACACCAGTAGAAGTACCGGATGAGGATATTATAGACTCATATCTACCAGCTCCTGGTGAGAATATACACTATCCTAAAATATCATTCGAAAACCCATTAACGTATTTTAACTTAGTGTTTCCAGATAACTATATGGAGTTTAGATATCAAATACAGGAGGCTATGAATAGAGCTAAAAGAGTAGTTATGGAGGCTGATATGAAATACTACAAGTTGGTAGGGCGTAGATATGGGGGTCTTATCGAGACATATCGTTGTACTGATGCCAACATAGTTGTTGTATCTATGGGTGCTTTAACAGGTGATGTTAAGGAGGCTGTAGATAGACTTAGAGATGAAGGATATAACGTTGGCGCTCTAAAGTTAAGGTTTATTAGGCCTTTCCCGGAAGAAGAGCTTAAAAAAGAGTTACTTCATAAAAAACTGGTTATTGTTATTGATAGAGCGATATCATTTGGTAAAGGAGGTATATTATATACTGAAATCTCCTCAGCACTATATGAAGGTAGGTTCAGAGAAATACCAGTCATTAGAGGATATGTAACAGGTCTTGGCGGACGAGACATAACAGTTGACGATGTAATTACAATGGTTGAAAGACTAATAACACGTTTAGAGAGTGGCACTCTAACTCATGGCTGGGAATGGTTTAAACTACGTAAGGAGGTTGTAGAGTAAATGCCACTATCAATTAAGAATTTACCCAAAGAGGAAATACTTCTCCAACCTGGACATGCAGCATGCCCTGGATGCCCTATAGGTATCGGTTTAAGAATTGTTGGCAAAGTTTTAGGAAAACGTACAGTTATAGTTGTTCCAGCATGCTGTACATCGATAATTCAAGGGCCATACCCCTATAGCGCTATAAAGGTACCCTTAGTTAACGTTATATTTGCTGCTTCAGCTGCTGTAGCCTCTGGTATTGCAAGTGCATTTGAAGCCATGGGTGTAAGGGACGTTAATGTAGTTGTATGGGCTGGTGATGGAGGTACTGCAGACATAGGACTACAAGCGCTAAGTGGAGCTGCTGAAAGAAATGACAATATAATTTATATATGTTACGATAACGAGGCGTACATGAATACAGGTATTCAGAGGAGCAGCTCAACGCCATATAAGGCGTGGACTACTACAACGGTCACTGGTAAACAGGAGTTTAAGAAGAATGTTCCAGCGATAGTAGCTCAACATAGAATACCTTATGTTGCAACAGCATCAATAGGTTATCCATTAGACTTTGCAGAGAAACTTCAGAAAGCAAGTAAAATAAAAGGGTTTAAGTACATACACCTCTTAGCACCATGCCCTGTAGGTTGGAGGTTTGATCCAAGTCTAACTATCGAAGTAGGTAAACTAGCTGTATTAACGGGTTTATGGCCTCTATACGAGGTTGAAAATGGAGTATTTAGACTAACTAGTATTAGCCTAGGATTACTCGATAAGAGTAGACGAGTACCTGTAGAAAAATATTTAAGATTACAGGGAAGATTTAAACATATAACTGATGAAGATATTAAAGTATATGAGGAGTATGTGGATCAACTATGGGAGGTATTGAGGAAACTGCACGGGAAAAAGATAGTCTAGATGTAGTATCCCAGTACTCTAAGTTTTTTAAAAAGATTGACACATTTACCGGTACATGCCCCTCATGTGGGAAAAGCACATTCACTATAATAGAATTCACCTATAACACACCCTACGGTAACATACTAGTAATTAGTGGGTATTGTGAAGCTTGTGGCTACAAATTCTCTGATATACTAAACCTAGATATACATAGGCCTATAAAGTTAATATTAGAAATTAGAGAGCCCAATGACTTAAGATCACTAATAATAAGGTCAAAAACAGCTAAAATAATACTGCCAGATTTTGGTATAGAGGTTCATCCTGGACCTGCAGCTCTACCATATATTACTACAGTGGATGGTTTACTCTATAGAGTGCTGGATATTCTAGAGCTATTTAGCAATGGTGGTAAATGTAAGCAGCTTGAAAATGCAATAAACAGTGCTATAGAGGGTAAAAGGGCATTCACACTTATAATTGAGGATCCCTATGGTAATTCAGCTATTATACCTTATCATAAGAGTAGACTTACTATCGAGTACCTTAAGGTATAATGAGCCTTAGTAGTAGAACTGTTACAGTAAATATTATTGCAGCAACTATTACAACGTGAGGTTTAACCTTTATACCTATTTCGGTTTCCTCATAAAACCTAATTAGTCCTGCTGCTGTTATAGGGCCTCCAGCTTCTCTTCTCCTTCTCCTCCTAGACATGTTACCACCCTTACCTCAAACCCTGATTAAGTTGGGAAAGTATAAAAATTGTACTCTCATGTAATCTTATAATGTGTGGTCAGCATGGATATTAAAGAGTTCCAGGAGCTAATGAGAAAACTCTATTACATCAAGGATTCTAGAAGGGGAGTCTTCAAAACGTATTTATGGCTTATTGAGGAGGTTGGGGAACTCTCAGAAGCCATACGTAAAGGTAGAAAAGACGATATTGCTAGTGAAATGGCTGATGTTATTGCATGGTTATCATCACTAGCTAACCTATTAAATATAGATCTTAATGAAGCTATACTTAAGAAATATGGTAAAGGTGTATGCCCTAGATGCCTCAGGATACCGTGTGAGTGTGAAGAACATATTAGGTAATATATGAGTGTAGGTAATATGCCATTACGTAACAGTACATATTTTTACTGTAATTTGGTAATCTAGATATTTCGTGGTAGTAATAAATTTTAGCCTGTATTCAACTATTATAGAACTAGGCGATAAGCCTCTTAGTAGGTAGAGGATTGATGAGTAAAGCATTACTACAGAGACTACTGAGAAGAGAGATATACATAGAATACCCAATCAAAGGGTATCGTGAAGTATTTCAAGCTATGCGCTTATATAATGTTAGATCCCTCCCAGTCCTTAAAAGGGAGAGTAAAGAGTTTATAGGTGTATTAAGGCTATCAAGAATAATAGCCAAATTTAGTGAACCATTATTCATGCTAATAGAGAGAAACCCTCCCATAATATCGGAGAGCTACACACTTGATAAAGTATTAAAATATATGTTATCTAATTCGCTATGGGAGGTACCATATGTTTCATCTAGTGGTGAATTCCTCGGTGTTATTAGGCTTCAGGATATTGTGAAGTACTATTGGTCTTACATATTATCGCGATGGAAAACACATAAACTTGTAAAGGATATTAAAGGTGGTAACGTTCTAGCTTTATGGTCTAAAACCCCTGCAAATATCGCAGCAATCTCAATGAAATATCTTAACTCCGAAATAGCACTCGTCTTAGACGACGAAGGTAAAGCGGTAGGAGCAGTCTTCTTGGTAGACTTACTAGCTGAAGGAGAGGAGATTACCCGTGAGAAACAGAGTAGTCTCTCAACAGGATCTGAGGATCAAGAGTGGGACTGGACAGGCGAAACTATAGTATACATATCAAAGAAGCAATACGTTATATCGAGAAGGCCTATAGGTGAACTCACTGAGTCGCTTAGTAAGGTTTATGAGAATGGGAGTTTATCGTCAGCTCTTAAAGTACTTTCAGCATCTAAGAGAGGCTGGGCATTCGTAGTTGATGCCTACGGTGAAATAAAGCATCCAGTATCGGTAATGGACATACTAAAACATATAATTGCAAGCTAACCTTACACTAAGAGTACTCTTTAATTCAAACTAGATTATGATTAAACATTCTGATGTCAACTTTACTTAGTAGTATACCTACAAGCCTCCCTTATGGAGTTTACAATACTCTTCAACTTACTAATATCATACTCTATTATTGTACCTGTGACTATTATGTGTGCACCTGCTTTAGCAAGCTCATATGCTTGTTGAGGACTTCTTATACCACCACCAACTATCAATTTTACTTTCTCTGTAATCTTCCTTGCCTCCTTAACCATTTCTATAGGAACTGGTGTTGGTGCTCCTGAACCTCTCTCAAAATATACGTACCTCATACCCATATACTCTGCTGCAAGAGCATATAATGCTGCAATATCAGGTTTATCTAAGGGTACTCCTCTAGCATAACCTATATATCCTGCTGTTCCACCATCACCTATGATTATATATGCTGTTGGTAATGCTTCAAGCCTATATTTCTTTACTATTGCTGCTCCAAGTGCTTGTACTCCTGTTATAAAGTAAGGATTTGTTGAGTTAAGTAAACTTATGAATAGTATTGCATCGGCATATCTCGATATACCTGTAATATTACCGGGGAATAGAATTATCGGTAGTGATGTTACTAACTTCAACTCCTTAATAACATCATCCAATATACTCTCTGATACCCCAGTACTTCCACCGACAAGTACTGCGTCACTTCCAGCATCATCGATTACTCTACCTATTTTTGATACTTCATAGGGTTTAGTCTTATCTGGATCTACTAGTGTAAAATGTAGTGTACCCTTCTCCTCTATTAACTCTAGAAGGTACCTCTCAACTTTACCTATATGTAGATTCATAAAGAAATACGCCTCTAGATTTAGGTTTCCTCAGCTTCCTCACTTTTGACAAATTTTACTTCAGCTACTCCTGAATGATACATGTCTATGAATTTTCCATATACATCAACAGGTTGAAATATTGGAGCAATCTCTAATTCTGACTGTAAACCACAACTACCACACTGAATTATTGCTTTAGTTCTCTCCTTATTTATTTCTACAGTTAATGATATTCTTCCACAATGTGGACACTGGAATATACTTGGTATCTTTCTTACACGTTTCACTATCTTCTTATATTTTTTCCTTCTTCTACCCATTGAATCACCTCACTCTCCTATCATGTCTTTCACTAATGTAGTAGTCGATTGTAACGAATATTAGTGTAAGTATAGTTACTAATATCACTACCACTTCTATCATTAACTATTCCTCTCAGACTCTTTTATTTTCCTCTTAAGGGTTATACTTAGGTTTCTCATATTAATTTCGTTAATTATCGATATAACCTCTCCCTCATTTAGTCTTAATGTCCTGTAGTTATTGAGGGCTTTAGCTATAGCTTGTGCTATTAGATGATAGCATGCAGGGGTTGTGAATTTTGTAACAGTATGAATTAGAAAGTCCATACAACTACAATACTTAAATGGTATTATTAGGTGTGTTGAGTCTTTCCCGTTGAAAAACCAGATATCAGTATTTGATGGGAGTATCACTCTTACTACCCTTTTTTCGGAGACAGCTTTCAATGCTTTCTTAACTCTTTCACCTGTTCTCAAATTCTTTATAAACCTTTTAATACCGTTTTTACCTTCACTTAGACATGTTAAGTAGATTTCCTTTATAAACATTAGTGTAGTATTATTGTCTGAACTTTTACTCTTCAAGATGACCCTCAGACTATATTATATGTTGGTGGGCCCGCGGGGATTTGAACCCCGGACCACGGGGTCCCGAGTCGGGTACCCGCCTCAGCGGCTAGGTAAACCCCGCATCCTACCAGGCTAGACGACGGGCCCCACATTAGAGTAGTTTTTAGCTAAAATTTAAATTAACCTGTCTATACTATGTATGAGGCAAGGACATTTAAGTACTTAAGGCTTCATCCTTCTGCCTAATAGATATATAAATAAACATTGCTTTAAGTAGGAAAGAATATATTGCTTTACACATACCTAATCTACTCCGGGTACTACTTATATGGTAACGAAGTATATCATTGAGAATATCGCTAAGAGAATCGCCGGAGATATAGTTTGGAGTAGTAATCCCGGGGCTACTCTTAAGAAGTGGAGGGAAATATTCGGGGTATCACAGGTAGAACTTAGTAAAGTTATGGGTGTAACACCTAGCGTTATAAGTGACTATGAGAATAATAGAAGGACTCCTGGAAGTCGCTTCATTAAACGGTTTATTGACGCTCTTCTAAGAATTGATAGGAATAGAGGGTGGGTTACCACTAGGGATTTAACTAAGTCTATGAAAATGTATGTAGACATAATCATTGATATATATGAGTATCAGAGACCAATACCATTAAGTGAACTACTACCATTAATTGATGGGGAACTTCTTACCTCAAGTGATTTTGGAAAACTAGTCTACGGCTATACCGTTCTCGATAGTATAAAGGCTATACTCCACCTTTCGGGAAACGACTTCTACGTCATGATGGGGCAGACATCTGAAAGAGCATTAATATTCACTAAAGTTACAACTGGTAGATCACCTATGGTTGCAGTTAAGGTTTCACCAATAAAACCCGCTGTAGTAATAATTCATGGACCTAAAAGTTGTAATCAAGTAGATAGCTTAGCTATAAAGTTAGCAGAGAGTGAGCGTTTACCATTAGTTTTATCGCTAATAGATGATATTAATACTCTTATTAGGAGGTTAAGGAGTATAGATTAACTTTCAGCTCTTTTACGTGATTCTAGTAACATTATAGCTTGAGCTAAATCCCCTTTAGTCTCTAGTAAAGCCTTTTTCGCCTCTTCTAGGGATACTCCTGCTTGTGATGCTACTAACTGAACGTCTTCATCACTTATAGTTATCTCTTCTGAAGTTTCAGCTTTCACTTCCTCTCGTACAATCCCAGTAATCTGTAGAACTGTCTGGTCATGTATAGACATTTTAATTACTTGAGGATTCTCCACGACAAGTATTCTATCCTCAAGTTCTATAGTAACACCTTTTACACCTTTAAGCTCTTCAACTTTCATACCTAACTGCTTCATAAGCCTCCTTAAATCTCTAGGGCTAAAACGTCTAAACATACATTCTCCCTGGGCTATTCTACTTAGTACACTCTCATTTCCGTATTTCTATATTTCTAATGAATTATTAAACTAAAATACTCGACTCTCAGAATTTATAAGGGAATAATACTAACTATGTGGGCATATACTTTCATTAAGTACAGTAGTCTAAAGGTTTTTATATACCCCTTATTCAAGCTGTTTAAACAAGTAAGAGTAGCGTATGGGAAGCAGAATTAGAGGGAGAGAATATTGAGAGTTGAAATACTAGGTGGTGGGAGTGAGATAGGTAGGTTAGCTGTTCATGTAAGTGTTAACGGAGCTAATGTACTATTAGACTATGGTATCAACTTTGATGAAAACGATATACCCCAGCTACCACTACATATTGAACCTAAAAGAGTTGATATTCTAACGTTATCTCATGCACATCTTGATCACATAGGTGCTGCTCCACTACTATACATTTCATCAAATATCAAAGTATATACTACAAAAGTTACAAGAGACTTAGTGAAACCTATGTTTGAAGACTTCTTAAATATTTCAGGTTACCACTTACCATTCGAATATTACGAGGTAAATAAGCTGGTTCAAAATGTTGAGACTGTAAGGTATGGTGATATAATAGATGAAGGCAATATTAGACTTGAGTTTGCTAGTGCCGGACACATCCCTGGTAGTATGATGACTATAATCCACGGTAAACGTAAAAGTCTAATATTTACAGGCGATGTCAACACCATAGATACTAACCTCGTTAAGGGAGCATCATTTAATGGAGTTAAAGCTGAATACTTAATATTGGAGGCAACATATGCTGATGCAACACACCCTCCCAGAGATCAAGTTGAGAAAAGATTTATTGAAGCTGTTAAGGAAGTTCTTGAGAACAATGGCATAGTACTTATACCCGCATTTGCATTAAGTAGATCCCAGGAGATTCTATGTGTACTGAAAAAGTATGGTATTGAACCAGTATTCTATGATGGTATGGTCAGAGAAATCAATAAGATACTCTTATCAAATCTTGACTTCTTAAATGAGAAGACACTCTTCGAAGACGCTATTGTAGCGTATAATGAGGTTAGAGGATGGTATATAAGAAAACATATACTAGATAGCCCATGCGTTATAGTTGCAAGTGCTGGAATGCTTAAAGGAGGTCCAGCACTATATTATCTGAAGAGAATTTATGAAAATGAAAAGAACGCTATATTCCTAGTGAGCTTTCAAGCACCCAATACTCCAGGCTATAACATTCTAGCTACAGGGTCGTGGGGTGAAGGTGGAGTACGTGTTAAGGCTAGAGTTGAATGGTTTGATTTCTCAAGTCATGCAGGTAAACGTGAGTTAATGGAGATTGTTAAGAGCATAGAGAATTTAGAGAAAGTGATAATAGTTCATAGCGAGTATGAACCTGCATCAAAGCTGGCACAAAATATTATGGAGGAGCTTGGAATAGAAGTTATTGTAGCAAGGAATGGTATGAGAGTAGAGTTAGAGGATTAGAGCTAGACCTCAACTATTCTACGACACTTTAAAGTCTTTATGAATTCATCTGCTTCCTCAGGTTTAACCTTTATTGTGTAAAGGTACCTTTTAGTCCTAGCCTTTATTTTAACAACATCCTTTAACCTTTTAACTCGACACTCTATAGCTCTCTCAGCGATTTTCCTAAACTCCTCTTTATCATAAATTTCTATCGGCATAATATCAGCCCGAACCTTACCATCTTACCAAAAATATATACTAAATATAAATCTTATGCACCAACTGATCATTATCAGAAGTATTTCTTGTAAATGGAGGATACAATAAAGCCCTAAAGTATATATTCCGCAACTCTTATCTGCATCGGAGTCTGAATCAGACTTAGCTATATATGGAGGTTAGAATAGTATGAAAATACCATACCTTACTCTAGTTCAGCCCGTCTCAAATAAAACTTACAATATCATGCCTTTAAAGAAAATAATCGTTAGAAAGAAAACTAAATATCAAGATGTTGTTATTGCTGACCTAGATGAATACGGTATATCACTGATACTTGATGGCTATATACAGTCAACAGAATCTGATGAATACATTTACCATGAGGTATTAGTTCACCCAGCTATGGTAACCCATCCTAAACCTGAAAAAGTGTTAGTAATAGGCGGTGGTGAGGGAGCCACTGTAAGGGAAGTATTAAAACATAATACTGTTAAACATGTTGTAATGGTTGATATCGATGGGGAGCTAATTGAGTTAGCTAAAAAGTATCTTGAGTGTATGCATAAAGGTGCATTTTATGATCCAAGACTAAAACTTGTTATAGCAGACGGTAAAGAATATGTTGAAACAACTAATGAAAAATTCGATGTAGTAATACTCGACCTAACAGACCCATACAGTTCAAAACTTTCCCTCGAACTATATAAAGAGAAATTCTATAGAAAAGTCAGGGATATACTAGCAGACGATAATGGCATAATAGTAACTCAAGCTGGATCATCATTCTTCTTCGAAAACGTATATAGGAAAGTACTTGAAGCGGTGAAAAGCGCATTCCCCTTAATAAGAGAGTATAATGTTTGGATACCAAGCTTTAGTTACGCATGCAACTTTATATTAGCATCGCTAAAATTAGACCCACTAAACCTAACAGTAGAACAGGTAGAGAGAATATTGAAGGAGAGAAATGTTAACACTAAATTCTATAGTGCAAGAACACACATAGCCATACTTAATACACCAATATACAGGAATCCACTAATACAAACATAGAGGTATCTCAAATCACAATTTCAACTAATAATTTACGTAATTTACGTATTGGGATAGTGGAGTATATTCTATGCACAGCTTACTAGCTGAAACTGTAATGTTAGAATTAGGATGGCGCCGCGGGGAGGATTTGAACCTCCGACCACCGGGTTAACAGCCCGGCGCTCTACCCGCTGAGCTACCGCGGCACCCTACTCTAGTAATGATGTATACTAGAGTAGAGGTTTTAAGGTTTACTAAATGTCTCCCCATAAGTACATTAAATTACTTAGAGAGTGTATGTTTTCAACGCCTATCTCCTAATGTCTATAATGAATAAATGAAGTTTACAGATAAAATTTTAAGTCCCGACTGTATTAAATGTGTAGAGCAGGTAGGGCCCGTCGTCTAGCCTGGTTAGGACGCCGCCCTGACGAGGCGGAGGTCCGGGGTTCAAATCCCCGCGGGCCCACCATACTAACGTTAATTCTCCATTACATTAGATGACTCTAACATACCGTATCAGGTGTGCATTAAATTATTTAACACAAGCACTATATTAAACTATACTAATAAGACATCTCTTTCCTAAGTTTTTCAAAGAACTGTACCATAAAGTTGTGGCGTTCTAACGCTATCTCCTTTGATTCTTCAAGGTAGAGTAAGTTTATAAGGTTAACTAGCTTTTCATGGAAGTGTGTAATTGTCCCACTAATATTTCGACCTCTCCTAGCTGATTCAATAAATGCTCTAGCGATACCTATAGCCCCTATAGCATCAATTTTATCTGCATCACTAAGTATTTTTGCCTCAATAGTTTTAGCTGGATAGTTTAATGAGAAACTATGTGCTTTAATAGCTTCAACTATTCTGGTAATCTTCCATTCATCTAATTTAAGCTTCTTTAACTCTTGCTCAGCAATTCTAGCACTCAATAGTGCATGATGAATATTCTCCATGTTTTCAATAGATCTACCAATATCGTGAAGTAGTGTTGCTACCACAAGAATGTCCGTGTCTACACGTGCTTTCACTCTACAAGCGATATCTAATGCTATCTTTAACACTCTTAACGTATGGGGTATACCATGTACGTCATCATCTAAACTTAAGTATTTAGCTGTAACAAAATAAACATTCCTATAAAGACTATTACCCATTATGTACTTCAATACGTTATTGTGGTTGGGGAGCATGGTCTATCCCCATGACTCTCCATAATAGGTTTAAGCCCCCTAAACTTCAAAGCCTATGGCCCACTTTATTTTAACAGCTTATTGTTGGCTAAGTATTTGCTGTAAATACTCATATGCTGACTTTGCTGCTATAGCCCCTTGAGCTGCAGCTGTAATTATCTGTTTAAAATTGTTACATGCATTTGTTATGTCGCCAGCAGCAAATAATCCTGCTATATTTGTTGACTGATCAGGTTTAACTTCAACGTAACCCTCACTTGTCAACTTAAGTCCCAGCTTTCTAAGAAACTCTATAGGGGGTTCCAAACCTACTTCAATGAATACTCCACTTACACCTAAGGCTCTACCTGACTTCAATTTTATACATTCAACCCTATCTCTACCATTTATTTCGATAACTTCGTCATTAAGTATTATGTATATGTTTTTTGTTTTCTTAAGGCGCTCAATAAGTATTGGTTGTGCTATTAACTTACTTTCTTTACATATTAAATATACTTTGGTAGCGTAACGTGATAGCAGTAGTGCACTTGTTACTGCTGAATCACCACCCCCAATAACTGCTACCTCTTTACCCTTAAACAAAGGGGCGTCACAGACAGCACAGTATGATACACCTTTACCTATAAATTCCTTCTCTCCAGGAACATTAAGCCTCCTTTTCTCAACACCAATAGCTAATATTACTGCTTTACTTACAAATTCTCCATTATTTCGTGTACTAACTTTAAATAGTTGATTGTGTTTTACAATATCAGTAACTTCATCAATTAATATTGGTACATTATATGATCTGATATGTTCTTCGAAATACTTTATAAGTTTGTACGACTCTATGCTTTTGAATCCAGGATAGTTCTCTACAATGTAAGTGTGTAGTATTTTACCTCCAATACTCTTCGTAATTAATAGTGTTTTGAGAAGGTATCGTGCTAAATATATTGCAGCCGTTATACCCGCGGGTCCTCCACCAACAACTATTACATCGTACTCTCTCTCCCTAACAATATCCTTACTCTTTAAAGCTAACTCTAATCTTAAACTCATACTATTACCCTTCAACTTTAGATGTTCACAATACTCTCTAAAACAATCCCCTTTTATAGTGTATGCTGAATACTCTTCATACCTTCTTATATAGCTTCATTATCAACTATAGTTGTCAACTTATTTTACAACTCTAAATACTGGTAACTCTAATACCATAACATCTTTAGCCTACACATCCTGGAGTTAGCTACTACCTTTAATCTACATTCCACTGTTTACCTCATTTAGCTTGTATTCATTTAAGCTTTGAACATTATCCTAATTGCTTAGGTGGGTATTATCCATATCATTTTGAATCAGGCAATTTCAATGAAAGTTTACATCTCCTATTTGGTTTTGATATAGTTAATGCCATTGATACTTTAAATTACCAAATTTATTAGTGTTGGTGTAAAACTGATTACACATATTGATAGTAGTGTGCAAATTATTGCATCTAATACTCCATAAACTAAGCTTCCACTACTCCCCTTTCCACCTAGTAATCCTAGTAGGAATGAGTTGAGTAGTATACTCGTTTTAGTTAACTCCTCTATAAGAATTAAGTTTACATGACTAAATGGTGAAAATAGCGGTAGCTGTATAGTTAGAGGGTTAGCATATACTTTACTGATTAAGCTAATTATGGTGTTTAATGTTAATGTCACTGAAATCGCCATTACCACTGTTGAAATGTATCCTCCAATTCTAAAAACTCTACTCTTACTAGTTAGAGACGAGTAGATATCCCCAATTCTACTGTATATGTTTGTTAATGTTTCAAACACCTTAGGGTCAGCCCCCATACCCTCAGCTTCATTCAGTAGTTCAAGAAAGTAAGAAATTATCCTTGGAGGTTTCTTTTCACGAATAAAATGCTTTATAGATATTCCAAGCGATAAACATACAGCTAATTCTCTCAACACTTTAGCTATACTACTTGGGTAGTGATGCATCATTAATATTGTTTTTAATGCCTGTAGTGGTGATTTACCTTTCTTGATCTCCTCAGTTATATCTCGAGCAATTCTAGGTAATTCAGGAATAACACTATACTCCCTCAACACTCTAATATTGTAAAATATGGCTGATGGTATGAATGGTAGAGTAAGGGATAGTGATACTCCTATATGTAAAGGTGTAAGTTTTAGTAGCATAGTTATAATAAATACTACTGTTGATAGTAAAGCTGATACTATTATTAGCTTATAGTCTGGTGTTGTATAGAGCTCCTTAGGTATTAATGTATCAATACTTAAACTTATCACTATAGCAAACATTATTGGTAATAATATACCATATATTACCAGAACATTCATGTCTAGTAATGCGAAGACAGAGCCTACACCCAGTATACTTATTGGTACCACTATAAATGCTAAAACTTCAAGTGATGATATTAAAGAGTACTTTGAAGGTATAGTATTAATTTTCTCTTCAAGTAGTTTAAATAGCATCTCAGTTTTCTCCTTCAAAATAGAGCAGATATCACTCCCTCCCCTTTCACTACCTATAACGGAGGTTATAACCTTTGATACTAGCTGGGATGGGTGATATCTAAAGTGGTATATTATAGCATCTAGAGGGTTAAGTGCATATAATATACGTATCTTTATTACCTGACCTATCTCTCTCTTAAACCATTTAAAGCTAATTAAATCTTTAACTCTGTAGAGTGCACGTGATGGTGCAATACCGGCAGCAGCTGCCATGTAGAGGTAGTGTACAATGAATGGTAGTTCTCTCTCACTTTTAATAGCCCTTATGAACTTACCTATCTTAGTATAATATAGTAACATTACTACTGGAGTAAGAATTATAGGTAGTAAGGCTAGTTTAATCCATGGCGATAAGGTTACCCCTAAGAACTCTAGTATACATGTTAGTGGTAAGCTTATTAATGCTACAACTATTGAAAGTAGTATGTGTAAAGCTACATCATATGGATGTTTAGTCGTTAATGCTATTAAGAGGTGGTTTTTAAGCCTATTTGCGAGAGCCACTATGATCTTATTTCTCCTTAAATATGCTTTAGTCATTTCTAGTAGCCTCTAAGGACACCCTTTCAATGGATTCTTTATTACACTCATATAGCTCTAGTTCGATATTTTCTACATTTTTAAATTGATGTTGATCCTCATAGAATTTCCAAAACATTTGAGTAACAACTCTATAATCATATAGCTCGTTGTGTAATTTTGCTTCACGACGTAAATACTCAATAAACTTTGCTCTAAACATTAAATTCTCAAGTAATTCGCTTTTAGACCAACCTGTTTCATCCATAATCATTCTCGCTGTATAGGTGTTAAGGAGTTTATCTATGGAGACTACTTCTAACCTATCACTTTTGATATTATAGTGGAATAAACGATTGAGAATAACGTTTCTCCCATTAATTTCTAGATCGTATACATCAACTATCCTTCTTAGGAACAGTTTACGCTCAAATCCCTTATCTTCTCTCCTTACAGTAAGCCTCCTCAACACAACAATATTCCTTAATGCTATGAGTGATCCAGGTTCAACCTTGAGGGGGTCACTTATAAGTCTTTGAACACTTGAGATAGCTGATTCAGCATGGAAACTAGTTAAACCTCCATGACCGGAGAGTAGTGCGTTAGCCCAAATTCTAGCTTCCTCTCCTCTAACCTCCCCTATAATTATATAGTCTGCTGACATTCTTAATGCATGTTTCACAAGCTTGAACATATCAATTGTTCCACGTTCATCAAGACTATAGGATTCCCTCGTTATTAAAGGAATCCAGTATGGATGAGCAAGCTTAAGTTCAGGTGTATCCTCAATAGTTATTACTGATGCTCTTTCAGGTATCATATTCGTTAATGCATTTATTAATGATGTTTTACCTGTACCCATAGCGCCAGTTACAAGTATTGCCTTCCTCCGTTCAATTAGGAGCATAAGCCAGGCTGCCACTAATGGATTTATAGTGTTCTTTTCAAGAAGCATTGTAATACTCCAGGGTCTTTCAGGGAATTTCCTAATAGTGATGGTGGAACCTTTATATCCAATCTCCCTCTTATATGTAACTGTTAATCTATGTCCATCGGGTAACCTTACGGATAACATAGGCTGATATATTGATACACTTTTACCACTAATATGTACAAGTCTTTCAACTAAGCTATCAAGCTCGGACTCATTAAATACTATATTCGAGATCAAAGGGCCATATAGTGAATGCATTATTCTTGCTGGAGTGGAAGGCCCTGGTATCTGGATATCCTCGACATAGGGGTCCTTAATAGCAGGGTATAGAGCTGAATAACCTATAAGCTCTCTCATAAGTAGATAAGAATATTTCTCATTACCGAAAAAGTCATTAATAATTTTCCTAAGTTCATCTTCACGTAATGGTACATTGTCTGGTATTAGAAAGAGTAAATCTGAAGCTTTATTGGAAATCTCCTCTAACTCATAATCTGATACAGGTGGGTCATGGATTAAGTATTTACCATCGGCTGTTATGAATATGTTAGTTAAATCAACACTGTATTTGTCCAGTACCATATTATCCAAATTATCATACTGTTTAAGATTAGCATATACAACTTTAATGTTAATTTTAGGCGGCCACTTTGAACTCCTTACACGCTTCAATTTATCACCTTCAACGTTAGTTATGGTAAAGAAGGAGTTTTATGGTTTAATGTAGACTCATTATGCTTATCCGTAGTATGCTGAGAAGGTTATTGAGCCTTGATCTGTATGTAGTATTACCTGTACTACCTCACTTGATGGTGTAGGTATTGATGTTTCCGGGACTACTATGTGTACTATGTGTGAACTTGAGTCTGTAGGTATTATTAGTGATGATTCGCCATCAACAGAGGTATTTGTTGAATTTAGTTTTATTGGCGGACTAGACGCTATTTGTACAGCGAGTAGTTTTGCAGGTTGATTACCAATATTCCTTATGGTAAATGTTAAATGGTATGAGCCATCGTTAGGGTCGTAAGTTAGTATTGCAGTACCCGTAATTGATAATACACCCTGCTTTGCTGCTGAAGTTCCAACTTTAACCATCCACGCTACAGCTATACCCGTTACAGCTAGTGCAGCTACAGTTACGAGTATAGCTATTATTGGTGTTGATATTTCAGCTCTCTTCGCCCATACACTCACCATATTATCTCGGCCTCCACACTATCTTAGAGTTTATAAAGTGCAGTAGAGGGTAGTGCTGTATGAGAGTGATTCGAGGTTGTATTGATGGAGCGTAACCGAATTAAAGATATTAATGTAGACCCCAATATGTCGTTAGGTGAATTTATTGAACTACTATCTGTATCTCACGGATTTACACCTGCAAGTATAATTGAGGCTGCAGAAATACTAGTTAACGCCTATAGGAGGGGTGCAGTAAAGTTTCTATCGTTCACAGGGAACATTATAGCTACCGGTATTAGAGGGCTTATAGCGCAAATGGTAAGGGAGGGATTCGTCGACATTATTATAACTACATGTGGGGCTATAGATCACGATATAGCACGGAGTTTTGGAGGAGCATACTTAAAAGGATACTTTGAGGTAAACGACTATGAGCTATATAAACAAGGATATCATAGACTAGGCAATATATTCATTAAAATTGATGACTATGGACCCCTAATTGAAAGGAAGACTCGGGAAATACTAGATAAAATTCTTGAAGAAACAGGTAAAACCGAGTGGGGTGTTAGAGAGCTACTTTACGCTTTCGGAAAGTACATTAACGATAAAAACTCTATACTCAGAGTAGCTTATGAAAGGAATGTCCCCATATATGTACCTGGAATAGTGGATGGCGCTTTCGGAACACAATTGTTCATGTACTCACAGTTTAAAAAGTTTAAGTTAGACCTATTTAGGGATGAGAAAGAGCTAGCTGATATAGTATTTTCGGCAAAGGAGACTAGTGCTCTAATAATAGGTGGGGGTATAAGTAAACATCATACAATATGGTGGAATCAGTTTAAGGGTGGACTAGACTATGTAGTTTATATAACTACAGCTATAGAGTATGATGGGAGTCTAAGTGGGGCTAGACCTCACGAAGCTATCTCATGGGGCAAGATTAAACCTAGTGCGAGAAAAACGGTAGTATATGGTGATGCAACACTAATACTACCACTACTATATGCAGCTATAAAGAAACTACTACATAAAGGCTAACCTAGTACGGAGTACAGTAACATCTTTAAATTCACCTTAAATATACAGTTGTGTACTCTCCAGCATATAACACCCCAAATCTAATAAAGTGTTAGAGTGCTAACTACTAACCTGACATAGAGGAAGAGTGATCCATGGGGGTAATAATGGTATGCCAGAGAAGTTTAAAAGTCTTAGTCCAGCAGAGTTCTTCTATAGAAATAGGGAGATAGCAGGCTTCTCGAATCCCGCAAGAGCACTATATCAAACTGTTAGAGAACTTGTAGAGAATGCACTTGACGCTACAGATTGCTATGGCATATTGCCAACCATTCAAGTAGAAATATCAAGAGAGAGTAATGAAGCACCACACTATAGAGTTACGGTAGCAGATAACGGTATAGGTATCCCACCAGAACATGTTCCACAAGCATTTGGACAGGTACTTTATGGATCAAAATATGTTCTAAAACAGACGAGGGGAATGTTTGGTTTAGGAGTTAAAATGGCAATACTCTATGGTCAAATAACAACAGGTAAACCTGTAATTGTTGAAACAGTACCCTATAGGTCTAAGTATAAATATTCATTCAAAATACTAATTGATATTGAAAAGAACCAGCCAATAGTCTTAGAGAGAAAAGTTAGAAAGCTCAAAAGGAGAAGACATGGTACACTAGTCTCAGTTGTAGTTGAAGGTGATTGGGGTAGAGCTAAATCGAGAATCATAGAGTACATAAAGCGTACAGCTATGGTTGCACCATATGCGAATATCTACTTTAAGGATCCTGATGGTAATGTCCACCATTACCCTCGTGTAATACGTAAACTTCCACCGCCACCTAAAGAGACTAAACCTCATCCACATGGTGTTGATATAGAGCTATTAAAAACACTTATTTCAAATATTGAAGCAAATACCCTACTAGAATTCCTAATTAAAGCATTCCAAAGTGTAGGTGAGAAAGCTGCTAAAGAATTTCTAGAATTTGCGAAACTAGACCCTAACATTAAGCCGTCAGAACTCTCAATAGACGATCTAAAATATCTAGCAATGAAGCTAAAGGAGTTTAATGGATTTAAGAGTCCAAGAGGAACTTCCCTATCACCACTAGGTGAAGAAATAATTGAAGCAGGGTTAAAACAGATACTAAAACCAGAATTTGTTGTAGCAGTAACACGTAAGCCATCAGCATATAGTGGACACCCATTTATAGTTGAAGTTGGAATAGCCTATGGAGGGCAAATACCACCTGCTGAAACACCATACCTATACAGGTTTGCAAATAAGATACCACTATTATACGATGAGAAAGCTGATGTTGCATGGAAGGTTGTAACTGAAGAGATAGATTGGAGAAACTACGGAGTTACATTTCCAGCACCACTAGCGATTCTAACACATATATGTAGTACTAAAGTACCATACAAGGGTGTTGGTAAGGAGAGTGTTGCAGAAGTACCTGAAGTGGAAAGAGAGCTAAAAAACGCTATAAGAGAGGCTGCAAGAAAACTAAAAACCTACATCTCAAAGAAAATGAGGGAGCTAGAGGCAAAGAAAAAGATAGTTGCACTAGCAAAATATATACCCGAAGTCTCAGAAAGCCTAGCAGTAATCAGTAGACCTCCAACAGGAGAACATAACGGTCTTTCACCTGAACAAATAGCTAAAATGCTCTATAAAATACTAGAAGTTAAACTTGAAAAACTAGGTCTTAAAGGTAAATTTGACTTATCAAAAATAAAGGTTAAAATAAGTACGTAAGGGTGTAATACGATGAGTAAGCAGAAGGAAAACCCTATAGATATAGATTATACTCAAAGACTTAAAGCAGCCCAGATACTACACCAAAAATTCCTTGAAATAATAGATCAAATTAAGGCGGGGGAAAACCCAACACTAGTACTACCTAAAAGGACACTATCAAATACTATATTCGATGTAGAACGTGGTCTACTATTACTAGGTCCTGAAAAGATTAAACGTAGATTCCTAGATGTACATGAAGCCAAAAAGTTTATGCAAACAATGCTAATGGCGAAGATAATATACGAAGCATTAATAAACAATGAGTATCCAACAATAAGAGATCTATATTATAGAGGTAAACATACAATAGTATACTATGATTTAGATGGTAAAAAGAGAGAGGAAAATACATGGGATGAACAGAAAGAGTCAGATGCAGTTATAAGAGATATAGAGGTTTATACTGGACTCTTAAGAGAGGACATGTTAATACTTAGTAAGGAGAAGGGTAAACTTGTAGGAAAAATAATATTGAAATCTGGAAACGACATTATCGATGCATCAAAGATGGGCCATGGAGCATACGCTTTAGAACCAACACCTGACTTAATAGAAATTAAAGATATTGATGCAGAGTATGTATTAGTTGTTGAGAAGGATGCAGTATTTCAGCAACTACACAGGTATAGATTCTGGGAGAAACACCGAGCACTACTAATAACTAGTGCTGGCCAGCCAGATAGAGCTACGAGGAGATTCGTGAGAAGATTGAATGAGGAATGGGGGTTACCAGTCTACATATTGACAGATGCAGACCCCTATGGATGGTACATATACTCCGTATTCAAAATAGGATCGATAACATTATCATATGAGAGTGAAAGGCTAGCTACACCTAAAGCTAAATTCTTAGGGGTCTCAATGACAGATGTTTTTGGATTAAAGGAGGGAGGGAAATGGATAAAGAAACCCTACCTATCAGATAGTGATAGAAGAAACTACGTAATTAACGCTAAACCAGCCGATATAAAGAGAGCTAAAGAGCTACTAAAGTATAAGTGGTTCCAAACTGAGAAGTGGCGTAGAGAAATATCGATATTCCTAAAGGAGAGGAAGAAATTAGAGATTGAAGCTATAGCAAGTAAGGGTATAAAGTTCTTAGCAGACGTATATATACCAACAAAAATCCAAACACAAGACTGGATAGAGTGAAACGAGAATTATAAGAGGAAACTAAGTAGCATCAATACAATACTAATCGAGTTTTAAACTATACTTCACAATTAGAACTATGAGAAACATCATTGAGATAAACGTGATAACATGATATGTTAATATCCTCCATACTATAACTATACTAGGTCTAAGCATTAAGTAAGCCCCAAATTCTACTCCACCAGCACCTCCCGGTGTTGGAACTACACCAAGAGCTAACATAATACAGTATGCTAAAAGTGCATAGAAAACCCCAATATTAAGCTCTAGAAAGGAGCTAGAAAAGTATATGGTTAAAGCCTGAAATAGAATAGCAAGTATAGTTAGAAATAAAGTAATAACAACATTCTTTACGGAAAGTAGAGTTCCCATAACACTCCCAACACCCCTAATAAACTGCTCTAAACTTAAACTCATATTCGGCTTAAACCTATTAGTAAATGCCGAGATAAAACTCACAAAAGCACCTCTAATGTGGCCTGTTAGGAATATTATGAAGGTAAGAAACCAGAATGAAATTAAATATAGTGATGCTGTAAACGGTATTATGAAGAGTAGATGTCCATGTATGAAAATAAAGTAAGCTGAAGTAATAAGTGAAATAGTATTAGTAATTGTAACATCAAGTAATATCTCATATAAAACTATAGCTAAAGCTTTATAAATATTGGCATTTTCACCTATACATCTCAATGTTACTATTCTAACTACCTCACCACCCATAAAAGAGGGTGTAATATTTGATATTGCTTGTGATGCAAAACGTAAGATAATACAATTAACAATGCTAATCCTTATATTAGCAGCTTTAGCTAGAAAATACAATCTTACACCACTACATACTAACGCTAGTAGATACAGGAAGACTATGAATGAACATGCCAATGGGTGTAAACTAAAAACTAATAGCATATCAGCTTCAGTTATAATAGAATAAATAAATAAAACTACCGTAACAATGAGTAAAGAGGTAGTAAACCAAAGTATATACCTTCTCAGATTAACATCCAAATAGACACCTAGTAATCCATATTTAATAGCTGACTACCTAGTTAATATTAACAACTTATTAGTTATACATGTTTCCTCATGAGCATGGTGACATGGAGATAGTACTTAAGCTTCATTCTTTCATACTAAACTTATCCTTCACGACTTTAAAGGCTGGTAGTATAGAATTGTTAACTTCTACATTACTGAGTAAAATTTATATATTTTTAATAAGTTTTAACCGCTCTAGGCTGATCATTATGAATATAGTGTATCAGGGAGTAGTACTAGCATTAATTGCGGCAACTCTATGGAGTATTAACGCACCATTAATTAAAAGATATAGTGGTGGGATAAGTTCTATTGCATTTAATGCTATCAGAGCTATTACAGCCACACCTATACTCTTAATGATTATTTTAATTTCCAAAGTAAATGTAAAAGTTATACCATCCGGAATACCATTTATAATTGCTTCATCAATTATAGGTCCAGGTATAGGAGATATAGCTTATATCGCCTCAATAAGGAGAATTGGTGCCGGAAGAGCTATTACAGTAGGCTATACGTATGTCTTTATATCGCAAATACTAGCCGCATTACTACTCGGAGAAAAACTTACAGTAAAGCTGGTTGCTGGTACGTTATTATCAATTCTAGGCATATACTTGATCTTTATAGAGAATAGTGGGGGTGGAATTCGATTCAGAAGTAGTATTATAAGTCTTATACCAGTTTTTGCATGGGGTATAGGGAGTGTTGTCAATAAGCTTGCACTACACTATACAGATCCAATATCTCTCGGCTTTATAAGAGTCTTAATACTATCTTTACTATTAACATCTATCACTAGGAGAGAATTTATTAGAGGTATTAGGGTAAAGAGAATTTTACTATCAGCCATAATAACCGGATTTACGGGTTATGGTGTAGGTATACCATTATTTCTATATGCAATAAGTATGTCAGGTGTCTCGATAAGTGTACTTGTAACAACACTTACACCAGTATTAGGGCGAATTTTAAGTATGGTTGTAGCGGGAGAGAGAATAAATATTAAGGGTTTTATTGGTACATTAACTGTTATATTAGGGATAATTATAGGAACATATCAATTCTAAAATGGTGTTTTTAGAAGGGAGGTATCAGCTGAGACAGGTACAGTCATTTCGAGTGATCCTATCTCCCGTGATCATCATCTACCATTAAATATTACTTTAGGTCTTACTTAAAATGTGTTTTGTTAAATTGTTTACTGCCGGTATGAATTTACCGTAACCTGGCTTTACATATAGCTCTCCATCTCTTAAAGCTACTACCCCTCTTAATATGACTATTTTAGGCCAGCCGTAAAGCTCTAAACCCTCATAGGGTGTCCATTCAACTTTGTAGTGGAGTTCATCAGCTTTAACAATTCTACTATAGTTAGGGTCTATTACGATTAGATCTGCATCAACACCAACTCTTATAGAGCCTTTCCTGTACGATAAACCAAATATCCTAGCTGGATTTATTGATAATACTTCGACCAGTCTTTTAAGACTAATTAGTCCCTTCTTATACCCGTAGGTAAACATTATTGGTAGGAGTGTTTCTAGTCCAGGAACACCATACCATGCATCCCAGATGTTTTTCCATCCAACCTCTTTTTCCTCCTTAGTTCCAGGTGCATGATCAGTTACAACTATATCGATCACACCTTTTGCTAAACCTCTCCATAAAGCCTCTCTATCTCTTACTGTTCTCAGTGGTGGATTCATTTTCAGGTAAGGCCCCCACTTATCAGCATCCTTATACGTAAATACTAGATGATGTGTACAGACTTCAGCGGTAACCTTTAAACCTCTACTCTTAGCTTCCTCTACAGCATTAACTGCATATTCTGTTGTAATATGGGCTATATGTAGTCTTCCACCAGTATACTCCGTGTAGATTATAGATTTGAGCACTGCCAATTTCTCACCTAGAGGATGCCTTGACTCGTGATGTGCTCTTGGATCTACTCTACCTGTTCTCTTCATCTCTCTTACACTATCACTGGTTATAGCATCGTCTTCAGCATGAACTGTAATTATTAGATCGTAATCTCTAGAATACTTTAAAGCTCTAATGAACGTCTCATCGTCAGCTTTATCACCACCTATAGTAAACAGTTTAAAACTCTTTATACCAAGCTTTGCAATATCAGGTATGTTATCAACATTATAATTCCTAATGAAACCTGCGTGAATACTAAAATCTATATGTGAGAATTTCTCACCAAGACTTAATCTCTCCCTAACCTTATCAACTGTATCAACATACGTTATTAACGGCATGTCTATAAAGAATGTTACACCACCATAAAGTGCTGCAAGACTACCGCTGAGGAAGTCCTCTCTATGAGTATAGTTAGGGTCGTGTATATGTGCATGAGCATCAATTACTCCAGGTAATATAAGTAATCCTCTAGCATCAATCACCTCATCAGCTACTGGTAAGTGAGGCTCCTTAGAAATAACGGTAATAATACCATCTTTAATACCTAGACCTCCCTCAACAATATCTCCCTCATAAAATATCTTAGCATTAACTATTTTCAAATCTAAAGGCTCCATAGTATACCACCACTAATCCATCTAATACCCAATTACACATAAGAAATTAAAATTATTATCTATAGAGCAGTAAACCAAATTACCTGATATTTTCATGAACAAACTCGTCACTAAAGACTTTATAGAGTCTAGGTACACCTATATTAGAGGAGAAAATAATATAATGCACTTATAAACTTAAATATACTGGAAAGTTTAGATGATGATACGACGGTCTCCAGAGATTGGTGAAGAGAATTCTCCTTACTGATATTGTTAAAGACTATTTAACTGACTATACTAATTTATTTAAGAGCCTTTGCCAACTCCTCGTTAATAAGCCTTCTAATTTTATCCTCAATCTCCTTTAATCTTTTCATACTTTTTGCTTCACAGTAGCCTCTAATCTTTGGTTCTGTACCAGAAGCTCTAACGAGAACCCAAGATCCATCCTTTAAATTCAACCTTAACCCGTCGAAGTCAAGTTCACTTTCAACTTCATTCTTAAATATCTCTCTCATTCGTTCATGAACTCTCTCAACCACCAAATTCTTTATATTATCGGGACATTTAACTGAGAACCTACTCTGAGGGTATGATGGTATATCTGAAAGCAGTCTTTCTACGGAGACTCCCCTTTCCATTAACATCTTAGTTATTAGAGCTGCCTGGTATATTCCATCAACCCAGAGGCCCCAATCAGGATCTATAAGCTTCCATGGTTCAGCAGCTAGAATAGCTTTACCACCTAGTTCAACTAGTTTCTCATGCGTCTTTCCCAGTTTTGTTCTAACAACTTTACCTCCCATTTTCTCAACTACTTCATCTACTACTAACGATGTATCAATACTAACAACTACTATACCACTCTTCTCCTCTAGTTTCAATTTAGCGAAGAAGGCTATCAACCGATCATTATGTATAAATTTACCTGAAGAGTCTAATACGGATAGCCTATCGGCATCTCCATCATGACCGAAACCAGCATAACAATTAAGTTTAACTACGGCTTTCGATAAGTCTACTAGGGTATCAGGTCTAGGCTCAGGATGTCTTCCAGGGAAAAATCCGTCAACATTACAGTTTAAAGTATATACTTTTGCACCAATCCTTCTCAATATAACTGGTGTAACATTGGATGCTGCTCCATTAGCGCAGTCAATTACCACTTTAACTCTATCCCTAACATGTTTGGGGGTCATGAGTGTTGTAAGTTCTTCAATATACTCGGATATAGTACTCTGAGTATAATCAAATTCCACTTTACCAACACTATCCCATGAAACTCTATTATATGCATTACTGAAAATAATGTTCTCTATATTTAATTCATCCTTAACTGTAAACTCCATACCTTTAGAGTTGAAAACTTTGATGCCATTGTCTTGTGGCGGATTATGACTAGCAGTAATCATAACTCCACCTATACTACCTTTATGAGGTATAGAAAAAGCTAGTGTAGGTGTTGGCACTAACCCTGCTAAGTAGACATCAATACCACCACACATAAGACCAGCAGCAACACTAAGAGCGAGTAGTGGCGAAGTTAATCGACAATCATAACCAACATTAACTACACCTCTGCGCTTAAGATAAGTTGCCATAGCCAAACCAACATTAAATGCAAGTTCAGGTGAAACCTTATCTAGGTATGGACCCCTAATACCAGCTGTACCAAATAGTCTACGAGAACGATACATAACACTACCCCCAAACATAACCATACTATAGTATGTTTTAAAACAGTATCCTCAAAGAAAATACATAATTTAACATACCAATTATGGAGGGAAACCACATTAGCTAGTGCTAATACTACCTAACATACAAGTGAGTGTTACGGTGACTACTCGTGATTGATGTACATTGCCACCTAGATGAACATGTCTTTAGACAAGATCTTGATAAGGTTATAGAGCGTGCTAGAAGAGTAGGTGTTAAAGCAATTATTACTTCAACTATAAATCCTAAAAATATTGAGTACTCACTATACATAGTTAACAAGTATAAAAACTATGTCTACTTAAGTGTAGGATTAGATCCACTAATACTAGATGATAACATATTTAGTGAAGTATATGAGTGGATTAAAGGTAATGCTAACTTAATTGTAGGTATAGGTGAGGTTGGACTGGACTACTACTATATTAGGGATCATAGTGAGAGAGCTAAACAGAGGAACATGTTTATTGAATGGATTGAGTTAGCTAGAGAACTCAATAAGCCATTAATAGTTCATTCAAGGAGTGCAGGTAAATATGCTATACAAATAATAATGGAGCAAGAATACTACAATGTAATTATGCATGCATACGATGGATCTGTAGGCTACGCTATGGAGGCAGCTAAAAGGGGAGTATTCTTTTCAATACCACCTAGTGTAGTATTTTCACAGCAAAAACAGAAACTAGTTAAAAGGCTTCCTTTAGAATCACTACTCCTAGAATCTGATGCACCAGTACTAGCACCATTTAGAAACCAAAGAAATGAACCAGCAAATATAATATATACCGTAAGAAAAATAGCTGAATTGAAAAATACAACCATAGATAAAGTAATAGAGGTAACTACAGCTAACACACTCAGGATATTCAAAGATATAGATATTCAACATTAAGCCAGTAAGCCTCAATATGAAGATTGCATTAAAATATCAAAATTTTATGCCATTACTGTATGTAAGTGTAAGAGTTGAAAATAATATATCATATAGTTGTGTTTGAAAGCTACTTCTCTCCAATAGCTTCTTTAACGAGTTTCTCTAGTGTTGAAACCTCCATTCTCAAATAGTATTCATCGTTAATTTTGACTATGACTATACCATATTTTTCAAGTTCAATCTTCATATCGGCATTATGGAGTATCTTCTCGATAACATCCATTAGTTTAGGATATTCCGCTGTAGACGAATAGTACCAGAATAAACCTCTCAATGCAATATTTATATGGCTTTGACCTGTAGCCTTAGCTAAATTGAGTATTTTTAAACCATTACTTTTAAGGTAAGCTCTTAACGTATTAAGAAGTAATGTTACCTCACTCATAAATGTGGATATCACCTCTACAACAGTGGTACTTATACTAAGAGATTTTCTTAACTAACGATGCTATAGTCCTACATGCAGAAATTACACTATTAATATTGACAATTTCATGTAGAGTATTAGTGTACTTAACTGGTATTAATATGTAGCCTACATGTTTAAAAAATGGTATATTAAGTAATGTAACTAAATATTCTACCTCTCTATAAGTTACATTACTTATTTCATTTAGAGGTTTACCAGGGAAAAATACTATTGGAGTTTCACACTTTAAATTCATACCACTTAAAGCTGCATCAATGTAGGATAAGATTGCTACTACACCTCTATTGAGATTAAACTCTAATATGCTCTTTAGCCAGGTTATGTTGGAATTATATCTACCCTGTACAATATAGCCTTGAATACGCTTAGTACTCTCTATACTTAACATTTTTAGTGATAGTATTAGCGTTATTAGTCCAACTATTCTACTTAGCGGCCACCCTACAATCTCTGAAGAACCTAATCTTTCCAACCGTATATCGGGTATTACAGGGGAATTTACTTCAATACCTCCACCTAGTACTACCCTTAGATTAGAGGAACCTACATCAATATAGATGAAATCCTCATTACATTTACAAGCTAAGCCTTTAACTACACTATTCCTAAATGGAATTAAGAACATTCTACCTGTAATAGAGGCGTTTCTCATTTCCTTGGGGGTTTTAACCTTTAAGTATCCATTATCCAATACCTCTACTAAAGTAAATTGAGGAATATCAATATTAGTTACCAGTGTGATACCGCTTGTACCTTTCCTACTCTCTACTAGTCTATTAAGGTGAAGAGCGAGTAAACCCTCAGAGTATAATTCCACTTCACTAACGTAGTCATAAACTTCATCAACTATTACACGTAAGTAGCTATACTCACCCCTACACATAAGTAGTGGGTTTGTTAATCTAATTGTAACCTCAAATACATCGTAGGGAGAGATTGTATTCAAGCTCACTCACTACAGCTATCTAGTTAACCCTTCTGGGAATATAGGGAGGTATATAAGGTATAATAAGTTTTAGTTGGAAGAGTTTTCAGATTTTATACCCAGTATTTCATGAAATGTATTCTCCTTACATTCTCGACAATAATGATAAAGCTCTTTAAACATATTTAAATTGTAACTAACATCCAGTATCCATAAGGTGTTACACTTTTTACATTTTAGAAGCCATTTAGTCATACTATACCACTTTACCTGTCCTTCTGAGACATCTTCAAAACCATATTATCCACAGTTATATTAAAACTCTTCTTAGTATGCTTTTGTAATCTTCAGCTTTAATCTTTATTTGCTCTATAACATTCTTGAATTCATCTGTGAGGAAAGGTAAAAGTGCTTCTACACCATGTAGTGGAATATACATAACTTTTTTAGATTCAGCATAATCGCATTCCTTACATTCATACTTAGCGAACACCTTAATTAACACGTTTATACATTCACCATTCTTGCTAAAGTATGGTCCTTCAACAATATACACCTTTCTAACTAGTGAGCTATTACATTTAGGGCACTTTACTGCTTCATCCATAGCTTCTCGTCGGTAAATTAGTATTCCATTATTTTCATTTAGTGATGTTTTTGAGGTATAACCCTCAACGTGATGTACTTTATAGGATGTAGCATCACCTACTCCACACTCCTTCCCTCTATCCTTAACTCCACTTAAAAGCTTAGATAGGATAGACATAACTAAAACACCCTATATACCCCTTACTCATACCCTAATATTAGCTATGGTTTAACTTTTAGTATTAACGGCTAAACAGATTATAGGTAAAAACAAAATCACAGTATAGAGTTCACTCATTAAAATAATATACTAATATAATATGTATTGCAGTCTCTCCTATATCCCTTATATATTATGTTGTTACCTTTTCATTCTAAGTTTTCTCGAGTAATACTGGTAAGTAATTATTAGTTAGTTAATAAGTAAGTACTGAGTTATGGCGGTGAGGATACAATTAGTATACTCATTTCATAATCTCCAGTATTTATGATTGTATGGGTGTAGGCTGGTGGAATATACACTATGTCCCCGCGTTCGATACTTATAGTTTTATTGTATTCTTTAAATAGAATCTTTCCTGAACCCTCAAGTACTATGTATACCTGTTCTCTCAGTCTTTCGAGTCCACGTTCAAACTTAGTGAGTGGAGGTATCCTTAAGAGTCGAAGACTAATACTTTTATATAGTGTGTTTTTTCCTGATAGAACATCCCTAAATACTACCTTATCGCTGGGGGATACTATTTTGAATATGTTTATTTTGTGAGGTAGCATGCTCTACTTAACCTTTAGTATACCCTTTTCAATAAGCTTATTTAGGGCTTTCCTAAGTATCTTTCTAATAATCCACCGCTTCTCTATTGTGCCGAAGAAGTTAATAGCTGTTCTTCTTAAACTTTTAGTTCTAGTAAGGTCTAAAAGTATCTCCCTTTCTCTATCAGTTAAACCTAAATCGTATCTTAAAGCAATTCGAGCTATATCAACAGGTTTTAACCCTAACCATGGATCCCTTACATCTAGTTCATTAAGTTTCTTAATAATTTCAAACTCTATAATAGTAACCCAATCATCATCCTTAATATCCTCATAAACCTTCTTCAACTCTTTAACTAATTCCTCTTTACTTCTAAATCCGTCTAATTTTGCATCCATATCGGTAAGCTCCTTTACCCTCTTATACTTAACACTCTTAATCTTTATTAATGCTATTGGTCTCCCACCACCATGAACTATCATTTCATTATACTTTAACTTAACTTTACCAATCCTTATAGTTGCTTTCTTAACGCCAGATAACATTAGCTTAACATATTCACCTTTAACCATTAAGTGTCTACCAAGCCATTTCAATATCGTACACCATATCCTTACTAATTCCTACTCATACACAATGAGTATTTAAGGGACCTCTATAAAATTATCTTCACAGGAGTAGCGTAAGTGATGAAGGTCCCCCTAGTATAAGTACTAGGGGGTATGAGCGGTTTAAACCGTAATGATTGAGGGCCAAAGCGCTGATACATATTCACCAAAAACAACTATATTATTAGGTGAGTTACTTGGTTAAAGCGTTAATACTAGCTGGAGGTCTAGGTAAAAGACTAAGACCATTAACCTCTGATAAACCTAAACCATTAATCTCAGTTGCAGGTAAACCAATAATGGCATGGCAATTTGAATGGCTTAAGAAGCATGGTATAGATGAAGTAGTTTTAGCTGTAGGATATCTAAAAGAACGTGTAATGAATGAAATCGGCAGTGGCAGAAAGTATGGTGTTAAGGTAAGTTACGTTGTTGAAGAGGAACCTCTAGGTACTGCCGGTGCAGTAAAGAATGCAGAACTAGTACTTAGGAGGGAAGACTACTTTGTTGTACTAAATGGTGATATAATAACTAATATTGAGTTAGATAGGATGTTTAAAATCGTAAAGGAAACACCAAATATCACAGGTGTAATAGCTGTAGTACCTTTACCATCACCCTACGGTATAATAGATTTTGATGAAAAAACAGGTTACGTTAGGAAGTTTATGGAGAAACCGATAATTAAAAGTTACTGGATTAATGCAGGAATCTACGTGTTTACACCAAGTATATTCCAGTATCTACCAGATAAAGGTGATATTGAACGTACAGTATTCCCTATACTAGCTAAAAAACAGCTTATAAAGGCAGTGGCTTTTGAGGGGGTACTCTGGAAAAGTATAGATACATATAAAGATATCGAGGAAGCTGAAAAACTTTTATCAACAATAAAACTCTAATATTTCAAAAACCATTTAATTATCTAGTTAAACTCCTAAAATAGGTCAAATTTCTAACCTAACCACCATGTAGTCTAAAAACTTCCTTAACGGCTAAAATTAACTACATTAAGTAACTCGTACTACCTATTTCATTCTAACTTTAGGAAGCCCCACCTTCCCCTTAATTTTTAAGTATAGATAAATATTAATTTTAGGTGTAGAATGTAATGAGTAAACGCAGAAAACGTATTATAATAATGGGTGCTGCTGGAAGAGACTTTCATAACTTCAATGTTGTATATAGAGACAACCCCGAATACGAGGTTGTAGCTTTTACAGCTTCACAAATACCCTACATAGAGAATCGAATTTACCCACCAGAACTTGCTGGAAAACTATACCCAAATGGTATCCCAATATACCCTGAAGAGAAACTACCTGAATTAATAAAGAAGTATAATGTAGATGAAGTCGTACTCTCATATAGTGATTTACTCCATGAAGAAGTGGGACATAAGTACTCGATAGTATTAGCTCTAGGAGCAGATTTTAAATTACTAGGGCCGAAAAGTACTATGTTAAAGTCTAGTAAACCAGTTATAGCAGTTTGTGCTGTAAGAACGGGAGCAGGTAAGAGTACTGTTTCAAGAAAGATTGCTAAATACCTTTTAGATTTAGGGGTGAAGGTAGTAGCTGTTAGACATCCAATGCCGTATGGTGATTTAAAAAAGCAAATAGTTCAGAAATTTGTAACATACGATGATCTAGATAAATATAATGCAACAATTGAGGAAAGAGAAGAGTACGAACAATATATTGAAATGGGAATACCAGTATATGCTGGTGTAGACTATATTAAAATTCTAAAAATAGTTGAGAGAGAAGCTGAAGTAATATTATGGGATGGAGGAAATAACGACCTACCATTCTATAAACCAGACCTACACATAGTCGTTGCTGACCCCATGAGACCAGGCCATGAAGTACTATCCTATCCCGGTGAAGCTAATTTAAGAATGGCAGATGTAGTAGTAATAAATAAAATTGGCTCAGCTAAACCTAAAGATGTAAAACTAGTAGAAAACAATGTTAGAAAGGTAAATCCTAAAGCAAAAATAATAAAAGCAGACTCCATAGTAACAGTTGATAAACCAGAACTAGTTAAGGGTAAGAGAGTTCTCGTTATAGAGGATGGGCCATCAGTAACTCATGGAGGACTACCCTATTGTGCAGGATACGTAGCAGCAGTAAAGTATGGAGCAAAAGAAATAATTGACCCAAGACCATACGCCATAGGTAGTATAAGAAAAGCATATGAGGAATACAAACACATAGGTAAGGTTCTACCAGCTCTAGGCTATAGCAGTAAACAAATAAGAGAATTAGAAGAGACAATAAAGAATATAGATGCAGATACAGTAATCCTAGGAACACCATCACATTTAACTAAACTAATAAGAATAGACAAGCCCATAGTAAAAGTAAGATACGAATTAAAAGAAATTGAAGGCCCAAAACTATCAGAAATAATAGAGGAATTTCTAGCTAAACACAATATTCTAAAAAGGTAACAAAAACAAAGTACCTAAACTTAATAAATCAACCAATACTATTATATTCTCGATGTAAGGTGTCTCTAGAAGAAGAAATAATAAACTATCTAAAAGAGAATCCAGGAGCAAGTATAAGAGAAATAGCTGAAGCCCTAGGACTAAACTATAGTATAGTTAGAACTATAATATACAAACTCAGAAGTAACGGTATAATATCTAAGAGTGAAAAAGGATTCTACATACTGAGAGATAGATCAAGATATGCAGGTCTAAAGGACACTACTAAAACCAATGTTGATACATTAGTAGATACCATGGAACAGTTAAGATCACTAGTTAACGAAATAACTAAAAGAATAGAAAGTTTAGAGTTGAAATATGAAAATATCAGTAAAGATTTAAGTGTATATACATCACTAAAGGAACTAGTAATACAACTTAAAGAAACTATTGATAAAGTAAATACTAAGATTACGTTTTTAGAAAAGGAAATTACCAACTTGAAAAAGCAGATTGAAACATTAAGTAAATATACATCAACGTTAAGGAGGGTCGTACCCAGTAAAGATAGAGACGTAAAAAGCTCTATACAAGCACTACTGAAGAGTCAGGGTGTAATTGAAGTTGAAGAAGCAAAGAAGATAGCGGATTCACGTATAATTCATGAACTTATTGAGCGTGGTGTAATATTAATAATAGGTCCATATATAGTTTCAAAAGAGTATTACAACCAGTTTAAACGTAAATTCCCAATACCATTAAGTGAGGAAAGGAAGCTAAATAGTTTAGAGAGGAAGTTACTGAAGGTAATGTTATCTGAGGGCTTAGCGTACATCCATGGAGGTAAGGAGTATAGAATTATCGAATAATACCTTCAACTATAGATAATGGTTTAATCCATTTACCAGCATCAATGTAGGCTCCAGGATACAATACTGTACATGCACCTATTCTCGCACCAGTCCCAATAATAGCTCCTAGTTTCGTAAGAGTTCTACCTTTAACTCTAACTGGATGCAATCTACTAACTTTAATACCGGATGGTAGAACATTTAAAGTTACAACTTTAGGTCCTAGACTAGCATTTACTCCTACTACACTGTCACCTATAAAACACCATGAACTAATATTGGCATGAACTTGAATACTACTTCTCTTAATTTCGCTATAAGCTCCAATAACTGCATTATCTTCAATACTACTATGCTCTCTAATAAAAGCTCCCATACCAATTAGTGTCTCTCGACCTATATATGCAGGCCCCTTAATAACCGCATTATGGTCTATTATGGCGCCATCCTCTATAATTACAGGGCCCTCTATTACAGCTGATGGAGCAATTCTAGCATTAGTACTAATACGTTTAATCTTTAATTCACTAAGTAGCATTTTATTAGCTGATAGTATGTCCCAAGGATATTTAATTAGGACCCATGGCTTATTCCAAGCTGCCTGAACAATTCTACTCTTACTAATAACCTTCTTTAACGCTAAGTATAGGTCGTTAAATTCAACTATATAGTCTAGTGCGTCTATGGGTAGGATTGATAATCCGCCATAGGCTATTGATGATTTAGTACTTTCTGGAGGTAATAGTACATCTTTTACTAGATTATATTCTAGCAGTACTGTAGTATATGTTTCGCTATCCGTTACAGGTACTGTTAAGAAAACTCCATCAACACCGGATGTAGTATGAGTTTCAATAATAAATTTGTAAGCTGAATTATCAACTATTAATTCACCATTAGCAATTAGTATGTGTGTTATCTTCCCCAACATATCCTTTAACTCTATTATAGCTTCTGATAGCTTATCTCTGGAAGTCAGTATAGTATTTTCTTCAAAAACTTCTCCCCAAAACTCTCCAAGATACTTACTAAGCCTCTTATTATCCGTTAGCACATAAATTTCACTAACTCTAATACTCTTTAACCCCTCAATAACATAGTTTATTATGGGTTTACCTATTACCCGAAGTAGGTACTTACTATAATTGATATTTAGTGGCGAAATATCTTTATCCTCAAATGCGAAAACAATTGCCTTATATCTTTCATAAAGTTTACTCATACCATATCACTCAACAGTAACTGTTTTAGCTAAGTTACGTGGTTTATCAGGATCGTAACCCTTCTTGACTGCAGTGTAATATGCTAGTAGTTGTAGGGGGATAATATATATTATGGGTGAGAATACTGGTTCAATGTATGGTACTGTAATAGCTCTATCTAGTAGTTTTCTAGCCTCCTTATCTTCATCTGAAACTACACCAATAGTGTATGCTCCTCTAGCCTTCATCTCCTCAATATTACCTAGGATGTGTTTTTTCATTTCATCTTCAACAATAATGAATATTACTGGAAAGCCGTCCTCCACTAATGCTATCGGTCCATGCTTACTTTCACCTGCAGGATAGGCTTCTGCATGAATATAGGCTATCTCCTTAAGTTTAAGTGCACCCTCAAGAGCTATAGGTACCCCTATACCTCTACCAAGATAGTATACACTATGCCTATCTGAAATCTCTTCACCTATAAGTTTAGTTTCGCCCTCAACAAGAGTTAATGTCTTATTAGCTAACTCTGGTACTCTATGCAAATCACCTAATAGAGATTTATACGTAGTTTCATCTATTCTTCCAGTATAGTATGCTAGTTTAACAGCTATCCACGATAACACCATAACTTGAGATGTAAAAGTCTTTGTTGCTGCAACACCAATCTCTGGTCCAGCTCTAGTATATACTGTTACATCGCTTTCTCTGGGTATAGCGCTACCAACAACGTTCGATATAGCTATAACTTTTGCTCCCAACTTCTTAAATAGTCTAAGAGCCATTAACGTATCTATAGTTTCACCGCTTTGAGAGATAGCTATAAGTACATCACCTTCGCCAACACTGTTTTTATATTTACTGTATTCACTAGCGATAAACGGTATTGATGTGTAGCCTGCAAGTATATTGAATAGATAGTCTCCAACAAGTCCTGCGTGAAAACTAGTTCCAGCAGCTGTAATGAATATTCTATTAGCATTCATAATCAGTTTAATAGCGTTTTCAACTTCAACACCTAAACCGTGAATTGTATCTTTTAGCGCTCTAGGTTGTTCATGTATCTCCTTAAGCATAAAGTGTGGGTATCCACCCTTAGCAGCCATATCAGGTGTCCAGTCAATCACATGTATCCTCTTATTTATATCAATAACTTCACCTGTCAACACGTTTTCCAAGTGGACACTATCAGGAGTTATATATCCTACCTCAAAGTCATGTACGATTATTACTTTTCGTGTATACTCTAAGAATGCTGGAATATCACTAGCTATAAAATTGTATCCATCACCTAAACCTATAATGAGTGGTGAATCCTTTCTAGCAAAGAATATCTTATCTTTCTCTGATGAAATTAATACTCCTAAAGCAAAACTACCTTTAAGACTACGTATAGCCTTCTTAAATGCATCATATGGTTTTAATCCTTCACTAATAAAGTGCTCAATTAAATGTGCTATAACTTCGGTGTCTGTTTCACTTCTAAACTTATGTCCCAACTTTGTAAGTTTTTCACGTAATTCAAGATAGTTCTGAATAATACCGTTATGGACAACAGCTATAACGCCATTACAGTCGATATGTGGGTGCGCATTTACATCACTAGGTCTACCGTGAGTAGCCCATCTAGTATGTCCTATAATGGTATAGCCGGGTACTCTATCTAAATGCTTCCTCCTATTAACATCCTTAATTTTACCCTTACCCTTCCTTACTATGATACTGTAATCTACTATACTTGCAACACCAACACTATCATAGCCTCTATATTCTAAACGCTCAAGACCCTTCCTAACTATAAATGCTGGACTCTCAGGTACCTTACCGGGTCTAGATGTAATCCCTATTATACCACACAAACACTATTAACCTCTCCTAAAACTGTACACTTACTTAATAATTTCCTCTACTACCTATTAGTGTTTACCTTTATTGTGGTCATGAGCTTCTTAATGTAGCTCTCTATCCTATCCCAACTAATGTACTCTTTCAATATCAAGTATAGGATTGTAAATAACAGTCCATTATATAATGCTATAGTTAATGCACCAATAATATTAAAGTTTGTATAGAGCCATACCATTTGTTTACGAGCATTAATATTAAACCACTCAATAGTCTTAATTACTAAAACTCTTACCGAACTTGTAAATGAGTTTAACAGTAAATTTCTAGCATTATACCATGCAGCATCCTCCTCAATAAATACTGGTCTATTAAGTACAGCTGCAGGAAAGTAAAGTAACGTAGGATAACCTAACGTTCCAAGAACTACAGTTACAAGCAATAATACCTTGAATATCATCCTCCCCTTTAAAGTCATCCAGTATATAAGGAATGGGTAAACCCATAATATGTAGTTTGGATTCTGAACCTTACTAAATAGTAAGAATAAGAGTATAATTGATGATATGTAGAGAAAGAATGAATTCTTATCATTAGACTTGATATCAAATGTAAAGTATATTATACAATATAGTGTTAGGAATAGGGGAACCCATATAGTATTTAACCATTCTAAGCCAGCTAAATTATAGTTGGTTAGTAGTTGTGGAATATTGAATATAGATAGCATTTGAGGATATCTACTAATGTGAAACCCAAATACTTTACTTATAAATGCCCTTACATCAAAGAGTAGAAACGGTAATGATGTTACTAGTATTGGTAGTATTACGAAAAATGTATATTCAATTCTCTCCCTATTACCCTTCAGGACTCTATACCCCAATGGTACAACCAGTAATGGTATAAACTTAAATGCTGCACCAATACCTATAAATACACCTCCAAGCCTATACCTTCCATCAATTAAACAGTATACACCTAAAAGCATAAAGAATACCATTATGGGATCAAATTGGTATGTGAAAGCAACAAGCCATACCGGTATACCATAAAACCACCACTTAGCAACACTCCATCCCTCTCTTCTATATAGGATATACCCTGTAGCAACAGTAGCTACAAGTAAGGGTATTTTAACTATAAATATTAAGTAGTCAAATGATAGAATAGACTTCATAACTAGTGGGGCTAAGGTTATAATGTTTTTAGCTATTAGGTATGATACTATGAATAGTAACGGAGCTAAGGGCATATATCCACATTTAGGAGTTTCACTATAAATTTTTAGAATGCCTTCTCTCTCAGCAACATTAACCCACTGTATAAAATATCGTATATCATAATAGTTCCATGCAATCCACGTAGTAGTAGCTAACAGTATTGATGGTACTACTATTTTAAGGTAGTCGCTAACTCTACTCACGTCTACTAAATCCTCATATACTATTCCATTTCCGGATAGTAATAGTAAATAGTATAGTAAATAACTCTATTCAATTTTAACTACATAGTTAGACTAAGGTGTAACTCTACTCTTTAAGAATAATGATGCTGGAATACTCTTCATATTTACTTAGATAAGTACAACATCATTTTATCATTTTTCGGTACGCGGCCTCTTACATCATTAAATCAGTTGTCCGATAGCGTCCACATTCCCGTACACAACATTATATAGTTAGGGTTTATAAAGTAAATATACGTTGCTGAAAGTTTGGTAACAATATAAATAAACCTTAAGTACTTTGGGTTTGTAACCACCCTATAGTGAATGGTGGACTATTAAAATGTCAATTTTACTTATAGGTACTGGTAGAATAGGCTCTACTATTTTAAAGAGTTTAGTGGAGAAGGGGTTAAATGTAGTAGTGTTATCGAGGAGTAGTGAACGATCTAGAGAGATTAAAGAGGAATATGATGTTCCCGTAGTTGTAGGTAATGCACTTTCAAAACACTTACTAGAGGACATAGTAGTTAAGTACGGTATTAAGTATGCCTTTACAGCTCTACCTGGGAGAATAGCATTTAATGTAATAAAAAGTCTTGTAGAGATAGGTGTCAACGTAGTTGATGTATCATATTATCCTCAAGATATATTTACATTAGATGAACTAGCTAAACGTAAGAATGTAATAGTAGTTCCAGATGCAGGTATAGCCCCTGGACTTAGTAATATTCTAGCAGGTAGAATATATAGTGAAATGGAATTAGTAGACTCTATAGAAATATATGTTGGTGGATTGGCTAAGGATAGGGAGGCTCCACTAGGTTTAGTAGCAACATGGTCAATCGATGACCTATTAGACGAGTATACTAGACCCGCTAGAATAATAGAGAATGGGGAGGTAAGAACGGTAGACCCACTCTCAATAACTGGAACCATTAGGATACCAGGTTTAGGTATGTTTGAATACTTTGTAAGTGATGGATTAAGAACTATGGTTAAAACATTAAGAGAGGTTAGAAAACTAGTAGAGTATACGATAAGATACCCTGGCCACATTAATGTTATGAAGGAACTTCGTAAATTGGGATTACTAAGTGAAAAGGAGATACAGATAGGAAATACAAGAGTTAATGTTAGAAGTGTTATCGTAAAAGTATTGGAGGAGTCACTATCAAAGAACATAAAGGATAGAGTAATACTGTATGTTAAGGGTGTAGGAGTAAAGAATGGCACTAGTAGAGTAGTAGAATACCTTGTACATCAAGAGTATGACGAGAAGGAGAAGATCACAGCTATGGCTAAGACTACAGCTTATTCATTTATGGCAATTGCAGATATGATCATTAAGGGTAAAATAGACTATAACGGTGTATACCCACCAGAATACATTGGTATGGATAGAAAACTTTATGAACATATAGTGAAGAGTCTTCTCAGTAAGGGTATAGAGGTAATAGAGGTATATAGTTAATGCTAATAATATACCCCTTAGCCTCAGAAATACATGGAAGAGAATACTATGGGAAAGTATTAGACGAATATAAAAGTGTTCTAACCACCTACAAAGATGTAAAGTTCTGCAACGTAGTTACCTCAATTAAACAGTTAGAAAGTATAACATGTGGTATAGACGATATACCTGTACTCATATTTCTAACTGGGGGTACATCTAGACTAGGTTTAGAAATAGCAAAGAAATATAATAGGCTAGCTGTAATTATTGCTCATGGAGAACATAATAGCCTCCCCTCGGCTCTCTCGTGTAAGGGTAAATGTAGTATACTAGGAATACCATGTATAACCTTGTACTCTAATAGGCCAC